>JAGBFE010000117.1 GCA_018109965.1 Oscillospiraceae bacterium
CCAACTTTTGGAGGTGCTGGCTGGTTGTTGAATTTTACCCAGAGACATTCAAGAAGTTCAAGAGCAAAGTCTCTTGTAAGGATACCGTCTTCTGTATCTTTTTCATAGAATGGAGCAAGGTGCTGGTCAAAGTGACCTGGGGAGTAAGCATCCCAAGGGTTAAGTTCGGATGTAACTGCAAGGTGTGTGAACCAGTATGTCTGGATAGCCTGCCAGAATGTCTGTGGTTTGTGTGCTGGAACAACGTCACAGTTAGCAGCAATCTGAAGAAGTTCTGCTTTTCTCTGTGGGTTTTCTTCTTTTTCAGCCATTTCTCTTGCAAGGTCGCCGTAACGTTTACCAAGAACCATAACAGCTTCACAAGCAATGTGCATAGCATTAAGCTGGTCTCTCTTAGCAAGGGATTCAGGGTCGTTCATGTAGTCGAGTTTTGCAAGAGCAGCTTCGATGTCTTTCTGATAGTCAAGGTAGCCTTTTTCGTAAGCCTTTTTGGAACCTACTGTATGGCCAGGGCCACGCTGTTCCATAAATTCTGTAAAGATACCTGCTTCATAAGCATCTCTCCATTCCTGAGTCATGGATGGAACGATTTTGGAACGTGTGGAACGTTTTTCCCAGAATGGAATGATGATTTCTTCCTGGATTTTGAGGTCTTCTTCTGTAACTGTGAAGTTAACGATCTTTCTGTCGTTCATGTTGTGCATATCCTGAAGAGTATGGCAGCACAGTTCTGGGAATGTTGGAGCAGCCTGTGGGCCGTCACCTTTTTCACCAACGATGAGTTCGCCGTCGCCGATGTAGATTTTTTTGTTTTTGAAGAAGTGCAAAAGGGATTTTGCACGGAGTTCAGGTACAGAGCATGTGCCTTCGTACATTTTGTAAGCTTCTGTTTCCAGCACAGCTCTTTCAATGTAGATATGTGGCTGTGTGCTCATGCTTTCTGCTCTGAGTCTTCTTGTTCTCTCTGTTGAGCCACGCTGCTTAACAGGATCGAATTCAAATTTTGCCATTTTAAATTAACCTCCTATTTTTGTGTTGTTAAAACCGTTTTTGACAAATATATTTTTGAACAGTTCCATACTTTCGGCAGATGGTTTTTCCATCAGGCCTTCTGTGTCGTACTCTCTGTCCAGTTTACTGTATTTATGCTTACCTGTGTTGTGGTATGGCAGCAGGTTTACCTGTGCAACGCTGATGCTGTTGTCTTTAAGGAAATTAACAACATCCATCATAAATTCTTCTGTTGCGTTTACACCGACAATTGTAGGTATGCGGATGTTTATTCTTGCACCGTCTGCACTGAGCTTTTTAAGGTTTTCAAGAATAAGTTCGTTGTCAACACCGATAAATTTTTCGTGGTCTTTTTTGTCCATAACCTTTATGTCATAAAGGAAGGTGTTGATGTATGGAAGTATGCGTTTGAAATCTTCGTATGGTGCGTAGCCGCAGGTGTCAATGTTTACACTGTAACCTTTGTTGTAAAGAGTTCTGCAAAGCTGTTCTATGTAGTCCATATCCTGACTCATAACTTCACCGCCGCTGAGGGTGATGCCGCCGCCGGACTGTTCATAGAACTGTCTGTCTTTTTCAGCTTCTTTAACAAGTTCTTTTACTGTATATTCTTTGCCTGCAAGGTCTCTTGCCTGCACAATACACCAGTCAGCACAAATACCGCAGGCAGTACATTTGCTGCGGTCAAGAATAACTTTGCCGTCTTCGCCCATTGTGTTTGCACCGTTTGGACATTTTGCAATACATTTGCCGCAGCCGGTGCAGCGGTCTTTAAAATAAAGTAATTCTTTATCAAATCTCTGGCTTTCAGGATTGTGACACCATGCACAGTTTACAGGACAGCCTTTAAAAAAGATTGTTGTTCTGATGCCGTCACCGTCGTGAATGGAGTACTTTTGTACGTTAAATACATAAGGTGTAGCCATTGTAATCCTCGTTTCTTGTCAATCAATCGTAAGATGCAGAATTAGACTAAAGATTAGACTGTGTTACAAAAACTAGACTAAAGATTAGACTACGTTCTACTTTTGGGTACATTTTACTATATTTTTTCAATATGTGCAATAGAATTTTGAAAAAAACGTCAAAATGCACAAAGCCATTTACAATAAATGTAAATATTGACAGTAATAATTTAAGATGCTATACTCATTGTAGTTTGTGATTTATCACAGGCTATAATTTCGAGTTGATTTTTCTAAAGTTATCTGCCGCAAAGAAGAGCAAAACGACAGATATGGCAATGAATTGTCAACCGCTGGGCACAGTGCCCTAAGGGTGTCGGAAGAAATGACGGCGCCTCCCGTTTTGGAAAGAAATTACACAGGGGTTATTCTTACCGTATTCCCCCTCTAAGTACGGCAATCTATAATTTTGGGTGTTGTTTCTTTTCATAATTTCAAAAATCTATTTTAACAGGAGAAAGAAATTTATGAAGAAACTCTTAGCATTATTGCTGGCTTCAGCTATGGCTTTTTCACTGGTTGCATGCTCTTCTGCTCCAGCATCCGAAAGCACAGAAGGTGAATCCACAGGCAACGAAGTTGTAACACCTGCAGACCCAGAGCTGCTTATGGCTACAACAACTTCCACAGACAACACAGGCTTGCTTGATTATCTCGAACCATATTTCGAAGAAGCAACAGGCTATGACATCAGCTGGACAGCAGTTGGTACAGGTGCAGCAATCCAGATGGGCGTTGACGGCGAAGTTGACGTTATTCTCGTTCACTCCAAAGCAAGTGAAGAAGAATTTGTTGCAAACGGCAACGGTGTTGAACGCTTCCAGGTTATGTACAATGACTACGTAATCGTTGGCCCAACAGGCGGTGCGGTTGCTTACACAAATGACATCGATGCAGCTCTCACACAGATCAAAGATGAAAAGCTTACATTTGTTTCCCGTGGTGACGACTCCGGTACACACAAAGCTGAACTCAAACTCTGGAAAGCTCTCGAAGTTGACGTAGCAACACTTGGTGATGCATATGTTTCCGCAGGCAAAGGTATGGGCGACACACTCGTTATGGCTGACGAAATGGACGCATACTGCCTCACAGACCGCGGCACATGGCTTGCTAAAAAAGCAAACTTCCCGGAAATGGAAATCGTTGTTGAAGGCAGTGCAGGTCTTCTCAACCAGTATGGTGTAATCGCTGTTAACCCGGATGTTTACCCAGACACAAACATCGAAGGTGCTAACGCATACATCGAATGGCTCTGCAGTGAAGAAACACAGGCTCTTATCGCAGATTTCGGCGTTGCTGAATACGGCGAGCCACTTTTCTTCCCAAATGCAAACGAATAATTAAAATTTAATTTAAGGTCTACCTGCTGTTTTTGGCAGCAGGTAGCCTTATTTTGCTTTTAACACTGTTTTTATGTAAAAATTTATGGTAAAATATTTAGAAATGAAAAATTCTGAGGAAAGGAGATATATAAATGTTTGAAAATCTGTTCAGTGACTATTCATTGACGGTGGGGATGATGGACTCCATTAGAGTAACGCTTATAATGTCGTTTTTTTCCACACTTATATCTTCTGTCCTGGGGGTTTTTCTTGCAATTATGCTGGAAAAACACAATTTCAAAGGCAAAAAACTTATTGTGCGCATCAACCGTACACTTATGGGTGCACCGCCTGTTGTTATCGGTCTGCTTACATATATGCTGCTGCGCAAAAAAGGTCCCTTCGGGGATTTGCGTCTGGTATTTACCATCAAGGGTATGATTATTGCACAGACACTTATCATCACACCGATTATCTGCGGTATGGTTTATTCCTATCTTGTACGCACAGCACCAAAAATCCGTGCCTTTGCAACAACAATGGGGGCTGACAAATTGCAGACCAATATGCTGATATTACAGGAAATAAAAAACGAAATTTATTTTTCAATTGTTTCAGGCTATGGACGCAGCATCAGTGAGGTCGGTGCAGTAATGCTGGTAGGCGGCAACATCAAAAACCGCACCAGAACAATGACCACGGCAATCTCCACACTCAAAAGTGCAGGGGAATTTGAAGAAGGTATTGTCCTTGGTATTATCCTTATGATAATGGCATTTATTGTACAGTCGGTTGCTGACTGGCTGAGAAAGGAAGCTGTGGAAGATGAAAATTACTGACCTGAAAAAACAGCAGGGCAGCTTTCTGCTCAATGTAGCCGATGCCACCTTTGAACAGGGCAAAATCCATGGCATAATCGGTTCCAACGGCAGCGGCAAAACCACCCTTTCAAAAATTATTATGGGCACATTACCTTATGACAGCGGAAATATTGACTATGAAGGCCTGACACCGCGTGATATCACAATGACGGGCCAAAGGCCATATCTTATGCACACAAGTGTGTATAACAATCTGGTTTATCCTCTCAAAGTCCGCAAACAGCCGATAGACGAAAATCTTGTTGATTACTGGCTGGAAAAGGCGGGACTGCAGGATAAAAAGAAACAGTATGCCCTGTCACTTTCAAGCGGTGAGCAGCAAAAGCTGTCCTTTATCCGTGCCTTGATATTCAAACCAAAACTGGTTATAGTGGACGAAACACTGTCCAACCTTGACCCCGACAGCGCTGACCTGTTTGAACGTCTTATACTTGAACAGCAGCACAACGACCCTATAACCTGGATAACCATCAGTCATCAGCTGGTGCATATTAAAAAGATATGTGATATGGTGCATTTTATGGACAAAGGAGATATTATCTCTTCCGACACTCCTCACAATATGCTTATGCAGCCAACACATCCGACCATTATAAAATATCTTTCCAATACGGAAGTTTCTTTCAAAGGATAAAATATGAAATTACTTACAGTAGATACAATCAAGCAGGCGCAGGACAAACTGTACACCTATGCACAGCACATCCTGCCAAAAACAGAAAAAATCACAATTGAAAATGCAGTTGGCCGTGTGCTCAGCGCAGATGCCGCCGCACAGGAAAACGTGCCCGATTTTTACCGCTCCACAGTTGACGGTTATGCGGTAAAAGCAACCGACACCCAGGGAGCAAGCGAAAGCATCCCTACATTCCTGCGTGTAGTGGAGGAGGTGCAGATTGGTCACCCTGCAAAAAGCACCATAAAAAGCGGCGAATGTGTTTATGTGCCTACAGGCGGTATGCTGCCTGCAGGTGCCGATGCAATGGTGATGATTGAATACACCGAAGCTTTCAGCGATGATGAAATTGCAGTTTACGAAAGTGTTGCACAGGGCAAATGTGTTGTAACTCCGGGAGAGGATATAAAGCAGGGGGCAACAGTGGTAAAAAAAGGCACTGTTCTCAAGGCAGAACACATCGGCGCACTTGCTTCTGCAGGTGTGTGGGAAATCGAGGTTTTTGTACCGTGGACAGTTTCCATCATCTCAACAGGGGACGAGCTTATTGCACCAAACGAAAAGATTTCTCTCGGTCAGGTGCGTGATGTAAATACCTGGTCACTCAATGCAATGGCAACCGACTGTGGCTTCAATGTTGTAAGATGTATAAAAGTCAAAGACGACGAAGCGATTTTCCGTGCAGAACTGGAAAATGCAAAAAAAGACAGCGACGTGGTGCTCACAAGCGGCGGCTCAAGTCAGGGCAAAAAGGATATGACCAATGATGTTATGGATTCTGTGTGTGATGAGGGAACCTTCACTCACGGGTTGAGCATCAAACCGGGCAAGCCGACAATTCTTGCATTTGACAAGGCGTCATCCACATTTATGATTGGCCTGCCGGGGCATCCTGTGGCATCCCTCACGGTTTTTCACG
>JAGBFE010000010.1 GCA_018109965.1 Oscillospiraceae bacterium
GTTTCGGTAGGCTTCTTTGACCAGTTCTATTTTTCCAGAGTATTCAAGAAAATCAAAAAGGTTCCGCCAAGCAAATACCTGCAGAGCCTGGAAGCTCAAGGAGAATTATGAAAAAACTGATTGTTCTTTTATTTGCTGCTGTTTTTATATTTTCAGGATGCAGCAAAGAAGAAAAACCAAAATATGATTTAGCTTTATGTGACAGCACTATGCCGCGAATGAGCGAATATCTGTCTGAGTCTGAAACAGAAAACTACGCTGTAGAAACTGTTGATTTCAGTAATGGTCAACTGACCGATTATCTGTTTTCAATCAAAGAAGAACAGCAGTATATCACAAGTGTTTCAATCTACAGCGAGAATATAACCGATGAAACTGCAAAACAGCTTATTGACTTTGTAAAGGAAGAAAATATACCCGTTATTTTTGCTTTTTCAGATGTTTCTGCCGAAACTTTGACAAGCTATGACAAAGCATTCAGCATTGTTACCGACTATATTCACGCCGGGGAAATCACTGCAGTGAAACTTAAACAGCTGTGGACTGAAGGAATTATAGAT
Organism: Oscillospiraceae bacterium; assembly: GCA_018109965.1. Next base: position 561 of record JAGBFE010000010.1, read on the forward strand.
GACAGCAACGGCGACCAGATTTTTACTTTTTCTGTTGTAAAGGACGAAACAGAAAAAGCAGATTTTGAAAATTTTTACAACACAGTTGTTGCAGGCATTGAACTTTATGGAATCCCGATGCAGATCAGCGGAACTGTTTCTCCTGCTGATATAGCAGATACAGATGCTCTTGCTGCTTTAAAATCAGAAAACGAAGGCATACTTGTTGTATCAGAAGCTGTTTTGCCCGTTCTTGAACAGTATGCGACAGAAAGTGAAGCTGTTGAAATAATCACAATCCAGCAAGGTGTTGAAAACAGCCTTGCCGGAAAATCACACACATTAAACTGCTTTGTAGACTACAAAAACTATAAAACTGCAGTTGATGAAATTCTCCAAAACTACAATAACAGGCAGTATCCCCTTGTTGAAAGTTCCTTTTTTGTAAAGGACAGAACAGTGTATATTCCTGCCTCTGTATAGGTTAAACATGATAAAAAAGAACGATATTATTACTTTGGAAATAGTTGATATATCCTCCGACGGCAACGGTGTTGGAAAATATGACAATATGGCTGTTTTTGTGCCTATGAGTGCTGTTGGTGATGTATGTAAAGTTAAGATTTTAAAGGTTTTATCATCCTACTGCTTTGGTAAAATCGAAGAAATTGTTACATCGTCACCCGACCGTATTGAAAACCATTGTCCAAACTTTTCAAAATGTGGTGGCTGTGACTTTTTGCACATAAGCTATGAGGCAGAAAAACGTGCAAAAACAAACTTTGTAAAAGGCTGTTTTGAACGCATTGGCAAAATCAGCACACCTGTAAACAACTGCCTGTCCTGTGACAAAGTTCACAGATACCGCAACAAAGCGCAGTTCCCTGTGCGCAAGGATGAAAACGGCAAAGCAATCACAGGCTTTTTTGCACAGCGTTCACACCGTATTATTCCCTGCAATGACTGCCTTTTGCAGCCTGAACTGCTAAATGAAATTGCAGAATATATTGTAAA
>JAGBFE010000118.1 GCA_018109965.1 Oscillospiraceae bacterium
AACTATTATAAATTCCTTGTCGGTAAAAGTTTCGTTTGGGAACATTTTTTCCAGTGCATTGCCGCCGATATATGCCGCTTCGGCCTCGGAAATCATATTTTCGTCCTTTTCAATCTGCATTGCCATAAGTGCTTCCATACCTCGCTTATCCTCAAGGGTTTCGATATAATCGTTGAATACCACAAAAGGATAGGCACCGATTTCCTTAAATTCGCTTTCCACCTGTTCCACAGGAGATGAAGTTGTAAAGTTTGATTCGTTTTCCTGTGGCTGTTTCCACGCATCTTCCGGCTGGCCTGCAAACACAACAAGGGCAAATGCACACACTGCCAGCATTGATATTGTTATAATAATTGTTTTTTTCATAATCCGCACTCCTCTGCTATATTCTTGCCGTTGGCGGCAAGGTATTCAACAGCAAACTGTATATTGTCTTTGTTTGGTTCAAGGGCAAAACTTTCAAAAACCAGCACATCATTCTGTTTTGAAAAATCGATATTTACCACTGTGCTTTGCTTGTCTGTAAAAATCAAATCATATGCAACATTCATAGTATTAGGATAAATAATATAATTTTTAAAATCCAAATAACCAAACTGCTGCAGCACTTCCAAAGATTTATCCACAAGCCGCTGTTCCAGTTCATCGGTAAGGTCAAGCTCATCTCTCAGCTCTGTTTCATCCATATCGTAGGCATAACTGTTCAGCTTTGTTATTTTGCCTGTATATGCATCAATTTCGCAGTTCATTTCTCTTTTGGGCGGTCCGAGTTTTGTTATATCCCCCTCAAAAGTGAATGCATCGTAGTCTATATATTCCATATATACTGCAGAATATTCAGCCTTGTTTTCAGTATGGGGATATGTAACAAGCTGAATATAGATAGGGCCTGCCAGTGAGTTTTGCGGATACCAGGTTTCAAATGTGTTGCCGCATATGCTTGCCGCCTGCTCTGTTGTCAGCATACCGTCTTTTTGCCCGATAGAAAACATACTTCTGTATTCCGATGCATGTCTGTAAATGTCACTGCAGTCTGCACCTGTCTGATAGTCATAGATTTTATACTGTTTTTCCACCATATCCACAGGGGATGAAACTGTTAAATCCACACTGTCGCTGTGAGGCTGCTGCCAGTCCGATTCCACCTTTGAGGAAAACGCCATAATTATGACAGAAAACACCGCCAGCATTGCAACGGTAAGTGCTATTGTCTTTTTCATATTGCTGTTTCCTCCTCATTTTCGTTATGGTGAATATCCGTCACCATTCTTATGACCGCATCAGCAGTAATAAGGATAGTTATAAATATCACCGTGATTATAATGACAAAAATCAAAAGCTTTGCCATAAACATCCCTCCTTTTGCAACGGGTCATCTTTAAGATATACCTTTGCTGTTTGGTTTTATTGTAAACGGGGATTTTTATGGCTTTTGCAAAAAGTTGTTACCGAGTGGTAAATTCTATTTTTGCTTTTGTGCCTACACCGGGTGCGGAGGTGTAGGATATTTTTGCATTATGTAAATCTGCAATTTTTTTGGTAATGGAACCGCCGAGACCGGCGCCGCCGTTTTTGCGGCTGCGGGCTTTGTCTTCCCTATAAAAAGGCTGATGAATTTTCTGCAGAGTTTCTTTGCTCATACCACTGCCGTTGTCTTCAACTGTAACAATAATTTTTGATGCTGCATTAAATACAGCAACACTGACATAATGTTCCGTGCCTGTTTCATCGGCATTGCAGGCATTGATTGCATTGTCCACAAGATTGCCTACCAGGCTTTCCAGCAAGGCGAAATCACCTTTTATATAAACGTCATTACTGCAGGTTATTTTTAAGCCTATATTATTCTGACGCAGTTTGGGCTGATAGGCAGTCTGGATATTGCTGAGCACATCTGATAAATTCACAGTTGTAAATTTAATCTCGTTTTCTTTTTCTGACAAAGACAGCGCCAGCATACTTTCGCTTAAGTTTTGCAGGCGGCGAGCATTGTGGTCGATAATTTCCAATGTGTTGTAGTATTCCTCATCGGTTATTCTTGCCCTCTGCATATACTGGGAATATCCACGTATTGCAGTGAG
>JAGBFE010000119.1 GCA_018109965.1 Oscillospiraceae bacterium
ACCAAAGAACAGTGAAATGTATTTGCCCATTTCGTACTGAATTTTGTTGTAACCCTCAACCGAAATATAAATCATAATATTACAGAATATGCCAAGCATAAAAAGGCTGAGATAGCTGTCATTCATTTTCACTTCACAAAGAGCAGATGCTGCTTCAGCAATAGCGGCACCGTTTCGTGTTGCAAGAACTATAAGTGCTGTTATACCTGTGCCGATAAGATTGCCAAGCCAGATAATCGGTATCTGCAGAGCAAACTTTTTATTGTTCTGGAAAACATAGCAAACTTTGCCTGTGTAAAGATGCAAGCCGTATGAACAGATGGTAAGAAGACCTATCGCAAAAAACATAGCGCCAAGAACTTTGTTGGCACTCATAAGATAAATTATACCGCCGAAACCAATGCATGTGCCCGCCAAAACGGAAGATATAAAAACTTTTGTATTACTCATTTTTTACCTCGTATTGATTATTTATTATTGTATTGTATACTGTAAAATTCTGCAAAGTTTCAAAGTCTCTGCTTAACCGGCAAAGTTTAAAACCTGCAGATATTTTGCGTACATAGCAGGCAAAGTTTTTATAATAAAATGAAAACCGCCTGGCACGCCAAATAAACAGCGCCCAGGCGGTCGACTTTCTTATCCAATGTGCTCCATGTGGTTATTCCCACTTATCCGCCAGTCGCACATCTGTTTTTAATATTAAACTGTATTATGTATTGATAATTTATATGATTTTATCAGTTGGTAGAATCCTTGAGCACAACGTCGTGTGCGCCACCTTCAACAATAGAAACTGCAGAAACCAAAGTGATTTTTGCTTTATCGCGAAGTTCCTGAAGATTCAAAGCACCGCAGTTACACATTGTTGAGCGTATTTTGGACAAAGTCACAGCAACGCCGTCGCTGAGTGCGCCAGCATATGGAACATATGAGTCAACACCTTCTTCAAAGCTGAGTTTTCCTGCACCGCCAAGGTCATAGCGCTGCCAGTTTCTTGCTCTGGCACTGCCTTCGCCCCAGTATTCTTTCATATAGTTGCCGTTAACAAGTACTTTTGTTGTTGGAGATTCGTCAAATCTTGAGAAATATCTGCCAAGCATACAGAAGTCTGAACCCATTGCAAGGGCAAGTGTCATATGGTAGTCATGTACAATGCCGCCGTCAGCACAGATTGGAACATAAACACCTGTTTCTTCAAAATATTTATCTCTTTCTGCAGCTACATCGATAACAGCTGTAGCCTGTCCGCGACCGATACCTTTTGTTTCACGTGTGATACAGATTGAGCCGCCGCCGATACCAACTTTGATAAAGTCTGCACCTGCATCTGCAAGGAAACGGAAGCCTTCGCCGTCAACAACGTTGCCTGCGCCAACTTTAACAGTGTCACCGTAGTGGTCACGAATCCATTTTATTGTCATTGACTGCCATTCGGAATAACCTTCGGATGAGTCGATAACAAGTACGTCTGCACCTGCTTCAACCAAGGCAGGAACACGTTCTGCATAGTCACGTGTGTTGATACCAGCACCTACAACATAGCGTTTGTCAGCATCCAGAAGCTGCATAGGATTGTTTTTCTGTGTTTCGTAATCTTTGCGGAAAACAAAAGCCACAAGATGTCCGTCTTTGTCAACAATTGGCAGTGAGTTGAGTTTGTTGTCCCAGATAATATCATTTGCTTCTTTAAGTGTTGTGCCTTCTGGAGCAGAAATAATATTTTCAAGCGGTGTCATAAATTCTGAAACCTTTGTATTTGGGTCCATACGTGATACACGGTAGTCACGACTTGTAACAATACCAAGCAGTTTGCCTGTGCCTGTACCGTCATCTGTAACTGCCATAGTGGAGTGACCTGTCTTATTTTTGAGTTCCACTACGTCTGCCATAGTGTTGTCAATTTTCAGGTTGGAATCGCTGAATACAAAGCCAGCTTTTGAATTTTTAACTTTTCTTACCATTTCAGCCTGCTGTTCAATTGGCTGTGAAACATAAATAAATGCAACGCCGCCTTCTTTTGCAAGCGCAACACCCATTTTTTCGCCTGATACTGCCTGCATAACTGCAGATACCATAGGGATGTTCATTGTCAAAGGACATTCTTCGCCTTTTTTGAATTTAACCAGCGGTGTTTTTAAGGAAACACTGCTTGGAATACATTCTTTTGAAGAATAACCAGGAACAAGCAAATATTCACTGAAAGTGTGAGAAGGTTCTTTGTAATAAAATGCCATTTTTTAACCTCTTTATATTTTCTCTGTATATTATAAAATAACTATATTATACGCTGCAGTACATCACGAAGTATGTCCTGTGCGCATTATCAACTATTCTTTTCCTGTCCAGCAATATGTGCAGACTTTGCTTTTGTCCAAACCTATTGATTCCAGAACGCCCTCAACAGTCTGATAATCCAGAGAGTCAAAGCCGAACATTTCACAGATTCGTTTAAGCATACATTTTCTGCGTTCACTGTTTGCATCTGCATATTCCTGCAAATGGTTGTCGCCCTCTTCGCCTTCCAGTTCATCGATAACTCTTCTTACCAGAAGCTCTTTATCCGAATTGCTTCTTGAGAAATTCAGATATTTGCAGGCATACATTATAGGCGGACATGCCGAGCGCATATGTACTTCTTTTGCACCTGCATTGTAAAGGAAGTCAACTGTTTCTCCCAACTGAGTTCCCCTTACGATAGAGTCGTCAACCAACAGAAGTTTTTTACCGTCAATCAGTTCAGGAACAGGTATCTGTTTCATTTTTGCTACCTGGTTTCTGACCTTCTGGTTTGCCGGCATAAATGAACGCGGCCAGGTTGGTGTATATTTTACAAAAGGACGTGCATATTCTATTCCGCTTTGATGTGCATATCCCATTGCGTGCGGTACACCTGAATCAGGAACACCCGCAACATAATCAACCTCAGGAATTTTTCCGTTCTGCTGTTCGTTGCGTGCCATAATTTTGCCGTTTTCACAGCGCATTATTTCTACATTTCTGCCTTCATACCTTGAGTTTGGATACCCATAATATGTCCACAAAAATGCGCAGATTCTCATATCTTCACCAGCAGGTGAAAGTGTCTCAATTCCGTCTACACTCATCTTGACAATCTCGCGCGGACCAAGTTCGTAGAAATCTTCATAATCCAATTTGTGATAAGCAAAAGACTCAAATGAAACACAGTATCCGTCTTCATTTTTTCCTATCAGAACAGGCAGACGGCCCAGTTTATCTCGTGCGGCTATGATTTCGCCATCAGAAGTCATTACCAGCAATGTCATTGAGCCTTCTATTTCTTCCTGTGCATGAAGAATACCTGAAACCAGATCTTCTTTTTCGTTAATAAGAGATGCAACCAGTTCTGTTGAATTAACCTTGCCCGAACTCATTGCCATAAACTGATTTCCATGGTTCTGGAAATATTTTCAATGAGTTCATCGGCATTATTGATGATACCAACTGTAGTAAGTGCGTAAAGCCCGAGATGAGAACGAATCATCAATGGCTGAGGGTCACTGTCACTTATACAGCCGATACCGCTGTTGCCATGAAAACTAATCAAATCGTTTTCAAATTTAGTACGAAACGGAGTATTTTCTATAGAGTGGATTTGACGCTGAAAACCATCTTCTCTATCAAGGATAATCATACCAGCACGCTTTGTACCAAGGTGTGAATGATAATCTACTCCAAAAAATATATCCAATACACAGTCTCTTTTAGAGACTGCTCCAAAAAAGCCACCCATTATGCAAAGAACAGTTCTGAAAGCTTCATTGGGTCAATATACTGTCCGTCTTTATAAACACGCATATTACCGGAAGCGATTTCATCAATAAGCATTACATTGCCGTCAGCGTCATAACCATATTCAAATTTGATATCATACAGAACCATGCCTTTTTCTTTAAGGTCATCGGCTACAATCTGTGTGATTTTCTGTGTCATATCTTTCATGGAATCGTACTGTTCTTCTGTCATAACACCAAGAGCAGCCAATGCGTCTTTTGTTACAAGAGGATCGCCCAATTCGTCATTTTTAAATGTTGTTTCAACATATGCAGGCAGGTCTGCACCTGATTCGATATACTGACCGTAACGGCGGATAAAGCTGCCTACTGCTTTATGACGGCAAATAACTTCAAGGCCTTTGCCAAAAACCTTTGCAGGAAGAACTTCCATTGTGGTATCTTCAAGGTTAGCATTCACATAGTGTGTTCTGATACCTGCTGCATTGATTTTTTCAAAAAAGTAAATGGACATACGAAGGTTAACATCGCCTACGCCGTCAATAGTAAGTCCAACAGCATTTTCACCTGGGTCAAACACACCGTCTTTACCTGTGCAATCATCTTTGAATTTCAAAAGATAGTTTCCGTTTTCAAGAGCAAAAACATCTTTTGTTTTGCCTGTGTAAACAAGTTTCTTTTCCATAGTCGATCTCCTGTTTTGTTTAATATATAAATAATCTTTTACCTTTAAAAGAATTATTATTTGCATAAATCTTATGGAATCATTGCAAATTTTGTTTAAGTAGTTTAATTCCATAAGTAAACCATTATTTTTCAGAACATACAATACCCATTCTTATTACAACAGTATAAAACATCGTTAACTTTTTTTCAAGATATATTTATAAATAATTTGATAATTACAGCTTTACATTTTCGCATAATTTCATAATTATTATTTGAAAATTCCAACGGTATGCAGTAATAACAAAGGTTATATATTCAGTTTCAATTTATACTGAATTTTTACTGAAAATTATATTGTAATAAAACGAAGACCTTGTGCAATCACAACTGATGACACAAGGTCTTTAAATTATTTATATCAATCTTTCTGCTTTATCATTTTACAAAATAATAATGCAGATTTGCTGAAATATTTCAGGTTATTCCTGTTGATTGTTATTCTCCAGGTTATTCCCATTCTATTGTGCCTATTGGCTTAGGTGTAAGGTCCATAAGCACGCGGTTTATGCCTTCAACTTCGTGTGTGATGCGGTCTGTGATATGATGCAGCAATGCATATGGAATTTCTTCGATTGTTGCTGTCATTGCATCTGTTGTGTTAATCGCTCTGATAATTGCAGGCCAGCCTTCATAACGTGCTCCGTCTTTTACACCTACACTCTTGATGTCTGGTACTGCAATAAAATACTGCCATACTTTGCCTTCAAGTCCGTTTTTTGCAAATTCTTCACGGAGAATTGCATCTGCTTCACGCAATGCATGGAGACGGTCTCTTGTGATTGCTCCAAGACAGCGTACTCCCAAACCAGGCCCCGGGAATGGCTGACGGTATACCATACCGTGTGGAAGTCCAAGTGCTTCGCCTACTACACGTACTTCGTCTTTATAAAGCAGTTTTACCGGCTCTACAAGTTCCATTGCCATTTCTTCAGGCAAGCCGCCTACATTATGATGGGATTTTACCGGTTTGCCGCTTTCTGCTGCTTTGATGGATTCCAAAATGTCAGGATAGATTGTACCCTGTGCAAGGAAAGAAATGCCGTCCAGTTTAGCTGCTTCTTCATCAAAAACTTTTATAAATTCTGCTCCGATTATCTTGCGTTTCTGTTCAGGGTCAGATACTCCTGCCAGCAAATCAAGGAATCTGTCTGTTGCATCTATATAAACAAGGTTTGCATCCAGCGCATTGCCGAATACTTCGATAACCTGTTCACTTTCGCCTTTGCGCATCAGACCGTGGTTTACGTGCACACATACAAGCTGTTTGCCGATTGCTTTGATAAGCAGTGCTGCTACTACTGATGAGTCCACGCCGCCGCTAAGTGCCAAAAGCACTTTTTTGTCGCCTACCTGTTCTCTTACTGCCTTTACCTGCTCTTCTATAAATGCTTTCGCAAGTTCTGGAGTTGTTATTCTTGCCATAGTTTCAGGACGTACATTTTTTTCCATACTTTTCTCTCCTATATTTTTAAAGATATAAAATAACTTTATGACTGTATAATTATAAATCAGTTTTTTTCAAAATACAATAGTATATACAAAAATATCACATCCCGAAAACAAAAATCGCAAACACTTGCAGCGTTAAACATCTTTTGATATATTTCTTTAATATTCTTTAATATATAGCTGGAATAATGATTTATAATATGATATTATAAAAGCAAATAAAATGAAAGGAATTTATGCTATGTATCAATTTTTTGACACACTTATTGCCAACATAAGCAACATTATGTACAGCTATCTGCTCATCATTATGCTGCTTGCAGTTGGCATCTACTTCACATTCCGCACAAAATTTGTTCAGTTAAGACTTTTAGGCGAATCCATTAAAGTTGTTACCGAAAAGAAGGATGACGGCTCAGTTTCTTCTTTCCAGGCACTGATGGTTTCAACTGCCAGCCGAGTTGGCACAGGCAACATCGTTGGTGTTGCAAACGCTATTGCAATCGGTGGTTATGGTGCTGTTTTCTGGATGTGGATTATCGCTATTGTTGGCGGCGCATCTGCATTTATTGAAAGCACACTTGCACAGATTTACAAAAAGCGCGACAAAGACGGAGGCAGCTACGGCGGCCCTTCATATTATATTGAAGCTGCACTCAAAAGCCGCTGGCTTGGTGTTGTATTTGCAGTTGCACTTATCGCAACATATGCAGGCGGTTTCAACATGCTTTGCTCCTACAACCTTGTAACTTCCCTCAGCGGTTACAGCTTCTACAACAGCAATGTACCTATGATATGCGGTGCTATCCTTGCTGTGCTTGTTGGCTTCTGCATCTTCGGCGGCGGCAAACGAATTCTCAAAGTTACAGGTGTTATGGTTCCTGTAATGGGTGTTCTCTACATCCTTATGGCTCTTGTAACAATGGTACTTAACATTGGCACACTGCCAATGGTTTTCAAAAACATTTTTGTTGCAGCATTTGATTTCAAAGCTATCTTTGGCGGTTTTGCAGGTTCTGCTATTATGCAGGGTATCAAACGCGGTCTTTATTCAAACGAAGCCGGTGTTGGTTCTGCACCTAACGCAGCTGCAGCTGCAGATGTAAGCCATCCTGTAAAACAGGGGCTTGTACAGATGCTCAGCGTATTTATCGACACAATCCTTATCTGTACAGCAACAGCTATGATGTGTTTATCCAGCGGTATTGTTCCATCCGAAGAACTCAGCGGTGCTCCATTTGTGCAGGCGGCTCTTGCTACAAAATTTGGTTCTTTTGGCCCTGTGTTTATCACAGTTTCCCTGCTTCTGTTTGCATTCACAACACTTATCGGCAACCTTTACTACTGCGAAGGCTGTCTCAACTACATTGCAAAACGTCAGGTTGGCAAAACAGGCATGAACATTTTCCGCGCTGCAGCCTGTGTGATTGTATTTGTAGGTGCAATGCTTGAATTTGGCTTTGTATGGAACCTTGCAGACGTACTTATGGGTATTATGGCAATCATCAACCTTCCTGTTATCGTTATTCTTTCCAAGCCTGCTCTCGCCTGTCTCAATGACTATATCAGACAGAGAAAAGAAGGCAAAAATCCTGAATTCAAAGCTGCAACCATCGGTCTTAAAGATAAAACAGATTTCTGGAATTAAACTGCATTTTAATATTGTATTTGTTTTGAATCCATAACAAACGGAAAGCGTTTAGTAATCTTGTACTAAACGCTTTCTTTTTATATGTAGAAAAATCACCCGCCAGTGTTAACTGACGGGTGAAAGGTACAATTTAAAAATCTTTTATAATTTCCATGCCCTCGGCTATTGCATTTTCGATTTTCTTTTCAATTTCTTGTTCAGAAACATAATCAAGATTCTGAGCTGATATTGTCTGCAAACTGCCCATACCCCAAAGCCACGAAAGAGCATTGAGATAGGATGACCCCTGTTCCAGAGCATCTCCTGTAGAAATATCCATACCTCTGGTAGTTATGTACAAAAGTTTTTCCGATTTACAGTTGCCGTAACATATCTTATCATCTGTTTTAAATGTAACATCAAGAATTGAGCACAATTCAAGGAAATTTTTGAGTGCTGCAGGGATAGACATATCCCAGAAAGGTGCTGCTATCACTATTCTATCTGCATCTCGCACGCTCTCTGCCCAAGACATAACCATTGGGTCGATAACACCGCTTGTTCGTTCAAGAATCAAATCTTTCTGTACCACAGACAGTTCCAAGTCATTGATAACAATAGTCTGTACATCATACTTTTCTTTAAGTGCTTCAACTATTGGTGCGGCAATCCTCTTTGTTCTGGACAGTTCATCTCTTATGCAGGCATCAATATACAATAACTTTTTCAATGTTATCACTCCTTAACTTCAATCTGAACAGCTTTCATTGCATCGATTGCAGTATTGTGGCTTTCCATTGTTACACCTGCACAGCAGGATGGGTCAACTGTCATTTTTACTTCCGGAAAAGCAGCTTTCAGTATCATAGCATTGGATATTACGCATATATCAGTGCAAACACCGCACAGCTCGATTTCTTCTATTGGTTCTCCGTATTTTTCAATAAAACCAGGCAGAGCAACGCTGCCGAAAGTAGGCTTATCAACTACTGTTTCAGCAAATGGCAAAAGTTCATCGCAAATCTGCCAGCCAGGTGTATTTTCTATACAATGAATTACAGGAAGTTTTGTTCCCTCCTGTGTGCTCATATAATTGTCGTGATGTGTATCCCGTGTAAAAATAACCTTACCGTCAAAATTATTTACCTTTTCAACCACAGCAGGAACAATGGCCGCAGCAAGATCACTGCCTAAACTGCCTGTGATAAAATCCACCTGCATATCTACAACTATCAAAAATTTCACCGCAATACCTTCTTTCAATAAGTAAAATCAATACGATATATCTGTTAATGCAGATACCATAAAAATTATAGCACTATTTTTTCAAAAAGAAAATATCCGGTAAGCATATTGTGCTTTGCCACCGGCGGCGGTCGGCTCCGACGCAGATTAAAGTCCGCCAAAGGCAAACGTACAGACACAAGTTGATGGGGCAAGACCGGCAGGAAAAAGGCAAAAAGAAAAGCAGGTCATTTTGACCTGCTCTCTTTTTGTCTCAATAAAATTGCTGATATATAGTCAATTAGCACCAGCTTAAATAAATCTTTAAAATATGAACATTATTTATCGTTCTACAAAAATCATTACTTTTCCCACAATAGTGTGGAAGTTTCAATGAGTATTGGTAACTCCCCATCCGCTATTGCTTCTAAATCCACCATATATCCGGGATAATAATACACCTTGTCAAAATATGATATATCAGAAAATGGCTGATGACTCACTTTATTCTTAGTTGTTATCAAATCTGACCACTTATTTGTTTGCAGTTGAAAGAAAAGATATTTTTCAATTTTATCACCCACTGGTACTTCTACCACTTCGATTTCAACTCCGTTAATTTTTCTGCCTTTACAATGAACAAAGTAGTCACCTTCGCTACCTTCATACCATTCTTCCCAGCCTTTCGGAATATTTTGGTCAATAAATATATTGTCTTCATACAAAATAATAGTTTCCATATGACTCATACCAATTGCAGCAACTATGGAGATCCCCATAAAAATAAGCACGATTAAAAAAGTTGCCACAATTGATAAAATATTTTTAACTGTTATTTGTTTTTTCACTTTTTGAAGACTGTCTGCGAGTATCTCATTGTTTTTGTCTTCTGAAATAATGTTGTTATCATAAGATTTCATTGCATTATAATACTGTTTGCAGCTATCACATATTTCAAGATGTTCTTCTACTATTTTTTTGCTTTCTTTGCTGCATACATCATCAACGTATAATGGCAGCAAATCTTTTATAACTTCACACTGATATTTCATTCCAATTTCTCCTTAATCATTATTTTTGCTCTGTAATAAGTAACCCTTGCCCAACCGTCTGATTTTTCAAACAGTGCTCCTATCTGTGAAAAAGACAGGTCAGCAAAGGTACGCAGCCAGAATACCTCTTTGTATGGCATTTCAAGTGCGTGTAAAGCTTTGTGTATCTCCAAAAC
>JAGBFE010000120.1 GCA_018109965.1 Oscillospiraceae bacterium
CGGGAAACAGCAACAACTGTTTCCCGTTTTTATTATGCAGCATTTTTGATACCAATTACACAGTTAACGTACCAATACAATAAAATGTCATTCTAAGCGCAGCAAAAAATCTCTTTGTCTCATCAAACCGGGAGATTCTTCGGCATAAATTACTCGCCGGAGACGCCCCCCCTTGTCATTCCATCCACAGAGGGGACCTCAGGATGACATATTTTTTGTTATACAATTTTTTATTTTAAAATCAGAACTGTGCAAAGCCAACCTTGCGGTAAACCTTGTTAACCAGCTTGTTTGCAACATACTGTGCTTTTTGTGCACCGTCTTTGAGGGTTGCTTCCAGATAAGCTTTGTCCGCAAGAATACGGTTGTATTCGTCCTGCACAGGTTTAAGCGTTGTGATAACACTTTCCGCCACCGCGGTTTTAAATGTGCCGTAGCCCTGACCGTCAAATTCTTTTTCGATGTCAGCCATTGTTTTGCCTGTCATTACAGAATAGATGCCCATAAGATTGGAAATGCCAGGTTTGTTTTCCACATCAAAACGCACAACGCCGTCTGAGTCAGTAACTGCAGATTTGAATTTTTTCATAATCACATCTGCGCTGTCGGTCATAAGCACAAAGCTTTTTTCGTTGGCATCGGACTTGGACATTTTCTTGGTAGGCTCCTGCAGGGACATTATTCTTGCGCCAACCTTTGGAATCATAGGTTCAGGCAGAACAAAGGTGTCGCTGTAGGCATTGTTGAAGCGCTGTGCAATGTCGCGTGCAAGTTCCACGTGCTGTTTCTGGTCGCCGCCAACAGGCACATAATGTGTGCCGTAAAGCAGAATATCTGCCGCCATAAGCACAGGATATGTGAACAGACCTGTGTTGATGTTGTCGGCGTGTTTTGCACTTTTATCCTTAAACTGTGTCATACGGCTGAGCTCGCCAAACTGGGCATTGCAGCTGAGCACCCACGCAAGCTGTGAATGCTGTGGAACATGGCTCTGGATAAACAACAGTGATTTTTGCGGGTCAATGCCGCTTGCAAGCAGCATTGCTGCAGCCTCGTATGTTTTTTTGCGCAGTTCTGCAGGGGTTTGCCTTACAGTGATAGCGTGCTGGTCAACCACACAGTAGATGCAGTCATATTCGTCCTGGAGCAATGGCCAGTTGCGCACAGCTCCCAGATAGTTGCCTAAAGTGAATGCGCCTGTTGGCTGTATGCCGCTGAATACACGTTTTTTTGGTGTTTCCATTGTGTTTTCTCCTTTCAAAATAGTTTTATAATTTGCGGTTGCCCGCTTGTTTTAGTCAATTTTTCCGTCTTTTATATCCTGCATAAAGGCTTCGATACGTACCAAAGCCTGCTGGATGTGGTCAATGGAGTAGGAATAGCTTATTCTCACAAAGCCTTCCCCTGCATCGCCGAATGCTGTGCCGGGCACAACCACAACACGGCGGGAGTACATCAGTTTTTCGCAGAATTCCTCGCTGGACAAGCCGCTTGCACGGATGTCGGCAAAAACATAGAATGTACCCTCGGCATCGTAGCTTGGCAGACCGATGCGCTTGAGCTCGCTTGTTAAAAACTTTCGGCGCAGATTGTACTGCGTGCGCATTTCTTCCACCTGCTCATCGCACTGGCTGAGTGCCGCAATTGCCGCATACTGACTTGTTGTCGGTGCAGACATAATTGCAAACTGATGAATTTTTATCATCTGCTGCAGAATAGGTTTTGGTGCACAGGCGTAGCCAAGGCGCCAGCCTGTCATTGCGTGAGCTTTGGAAAAGCCGTTGATAAGAATTGTGCGTTCTTTCATGCCGTCAATTGATGCAATGCTCACGTGGCGGGTATCGCCATAGGTGAGTTCGGCATAAATTTCGTCCGACATAATAAGGATGTCGGTGCCGCGCAGAACATCGGCAATTTCTTCCAGATGTTCACGGCGCATAACCGCACCTGTAGGGTTGGACGGATACGGCAGCACAAGCAGCTTGGTTTTTGGTGTGATAGCCGCTTTGAGTTCCTCGGCTGTGATGCGGAAGGAATTTTCTGCCTTTGTGTCTATCGGCACAACACTTGCACCTGCAAGACGTGCCATTGGGCCGTAGCTGACATAGCTTGGGAACGGCACAATAACTTCGTCTCCCGGACAGAGTGTTGCACGCATACAGACATCAATGCCCTCGCTGCCGCCAACTGTAACCATAACCTCGTCATCGGAATAATCAAGGTCAAAACGGCGTTTTAAATATTTGCATATCTCCACACGCAGTGGTGCAAGACCACTGTTGGAGGTGTAAAATGTACGGCCTTTTTCAAGGCTTGTTATACCTGCTTCGCGGATGGACCACGGGGTTTTGAAATCCGGCTCGCCTACACCGAGGACAATGCAGTCCTCCATTGTGCTGGCAATGTCAAAAAAGCGGCGGATACCCGATGGTTTTTCCTTTACGATAACAGGATTTAATACTTTACCGTAATCCATCAGATAAAATTGAAGCCCCTTTCGTCCTTGTCTTCATCCACAAAAGGCACACCGTTCACCTTGTAGCTGCGCAGCACAAAGTTGGTTTTTGTGCCGTAGACATCATCCAATGGTGAAAGTCTTTTGGCAACAAGCATTGCAATTTCCTGAAAAGATTTTGCGGTGATTTCTACCAGCAGGTCGTAGCCGCCGCTGATAAGTGTAACGGCACTTACCTCATCCATATCGGCAATAACCTGTGCGATTTCTTCAAAACCGCGGCCTTTTTTTGGTGTAACACGCAGTTCGATAAGAGCTTTAACGTGGTTCTGGGTTACCTTTTCCCAGTCTATAAGTGCACGGTAACCTTTGATGATACCGTCTTTTTTGAATTTTTCAATGGCAGAAGAAACTTCCTGCTCTGTCATATCCAGCATAGCCGCCATCTGTGCTGGAGTCAGCATTGGCTGTTCTTCAATAAGATGCAACAATTTTTCCATAACAATCTCCTTAGCGGTAAATTAAATAATAAATATTTTAACATTTATATTTCTTTTTTACAATATTTATTTATATTTCGTTTTTCGGTCCGATAGCAATTGCAAAACAGACCTGTTTTTTGGTATACTAACCAGAGAAACCATTGTAAAGAAAGCAGGCGTAAAGGTATGAAAATATATGTTGCAAATTTCAGAATAAAACCTATGAATATCTCTGCAAACCTTGATGCGGCAATGCAGCAGCTGGACTGCTGTATCAGCAAAAAATGCGATGTGATTGTTTTTCCGTCAGGGTTTCTGTTCGGCACAAAGCCAGGTGTGGTAAAAAACGCTGACTGGGCACGCCGCACATACAATGACAGCATCGCTGCACTGTGCCAAAAAGCCTCACAGCACGGCATTGCCGTTGTGGCTGACAAAATCTGCAGCTGTGACGGAAATTTTGTGCCGTCAATTTTAAAAGACACCTCCGAAAACTGCTGTAAAACAGAAATCGCAGGCTTAAACTGCCGCACTGTAAAAAACAGTGCCGAACTGTTTGGCAATGTGCCTTCAATCTGTAACGGCACAGATATTGTATTTATCAACTGGATGGAAAAAGGTGTTGCAGGGCAGAAATATCTGTGGATTGAAACTTTAAAGGCAATCAGCGCAAAATACGGCACAGCTTTTGTGCTTAATACCGCAGGCAGCGGATATTCCACACATCCCGATTTTTATATGCCGATGATTGGTGTGATTAAAAACGGTGTGTCAGATATTTATCACAATTCTGACGGCATAAAAAATGCCCCTTGTGTGTTTGATGTTGAAAAAGCTGTGCTGAACCATGCTGAAACCGATGAAACAGACTATGCAGCTGCAACGGCCTTCCCTGTTTGTTACAATCAGAACCCTCTTGTCCCTGCAAATGTGCCGGAAAAGGAATACTGCCTTGACCTGTTTGATATGCAGTGCGAATCCCTTGCAAACCG
>JAGBFE010000121.1 GCA_018109965.1 Oscillospiraceae bacterium
ATAATATTTTATTATTTTTGTCAATTGAATAGTCTTTTTGCGACATTATATGGTAAAATAAACTTATAATGTTTTTTTGGGAGACTGTATATGAAACTTTATGCACCTGATTATTATACAAAATTTGCCTGTATAGCAGACAAATGCCAGCATAGTTGCTGTATAGGCTGGGAAATAGATATTGACGATGATACCATTGAATACTATAAAACAGTTGAAGGATCTCTTGGCGAAAGATTAAAAAACAATATTGCATCTGATAACGAAACAGCACACTTTATTCTAAAAAAGGACCAAAGATGCCCTTTTTTAAATGAAAACGGACTGTGTGATATTATTTCACAGCTTGGAGAGGGGGCACTTTGTCAGATATGTGACGACCATCCAAGGTTTCGCAACTTTTACTCCGACCGTACCGAAATCGGTGTAGGCATGTGCTGCGAAGCTGCCGCGCAGCTGATACTGTCACAGACAGAAAAATTTAGTCTTGTGTGTCTTGAAACTGATGGTGAAGAATTGCTGTATCCTGAAGAGGAAGAACTGCTCGGTGTAAGACAGCAGATGTTTGAAATTTTAACTGACAGGACATTGCGGCTTGAAAACAGAATACAAAACCTGCTTGATTTCTGCGAAATTAAATTACCCAAAAAGACATTGCAGGAATGGGCAGATATTTATCTTTCACTGGAAAGATTGGATAATGAATGGACTGTGATTTTGCATCAGCTGAATAATACTGATGAAACACAGCTGATTGTGCCTGAAATTGAAAAAGTGTCAAACGCTTTTGAACAGTTGTTATGCTATTTCATTTATCGTCATCTCACCGACAGCCTTGATGATGACAGACTGTGGGAACGTGTTGCATTTGCGGTGCAGAGCTACTTTATTATTCGCAGTCTGTGCGCCGTGCATTACAGCAAAAACGGTTCACTGTCTGTTGAGGATATTGCTGAATTTGCACGCCTTTATTCTTCAGAAATTGAGTACTCAGAAGATAATATGGAAAAACTGCTGGATGTTATGTCACAGCAGTGATTAAATCAATAAAAAACAAAAGCCTTGAAGATTGGTTTCTTCAAGGCTTTATTGGTGTTAACAGCAGATTATTTCGGCTGTTTGCCAAATTCGTAGTCGTTGCCAGGCAAAATTGCATTGAGTACAATACCAAGGATTGCAGCAATTGCAAGACCGGAAAGTGTAACTGTTGCGCCTGCAACTGTAAATGTGATGCCGCCTGTGCTGTTAAAGCCAAGTGCGGAAACAAGTATAACAGCAGCAATAATCAGGTTGCGGCTCTGTGTAAAGTCAATTTTGTTTTCAACAATATTTCTTACACCAACGGCAGAAATCATACCGTAAAGGATAAGGGAAATGCCGCCGATGATTGCAGCAGGAATGCTGTTAACCATTGCGTCAAATTTTGGAACAAAGGAAAGAATGATAGCAATCACAGCAGCAAGACGGATGATAGCAGGGTCATAAACTTTTGTCAAAGCAAGAACACCTGTGTTTTCACCGTATGTTGTGTTTGCAGGACCACCGATAAAACCTGCAAAGCTTGTTGCAAGGCCGTCACCAAGCAGAGTTCTGTGGAGACCCGGGTCTTCAATATAGTTTTCGCCTGTTGTTGCGCTGATAGCGGCAATATCACCGATATGTTCCATCATTGCTGCAAGGGCGATAGGCATGATTGTGATGATGGCACTGAGGTCAAATTTTGCAAAGGCTTCCGGAATAACAGGGGAGCCGATAATGTCCGCAGCTGCTACGGTTGAAAAATCAACTGCACCTGTGCAGAGAGCAACAATGTAACTTACTACAACACTGAGCAGGATAGGGATGATTTTTATCATACCTTTGCCCCAGATATTACAGATAATGATAACAGTCAAAGCTACTACTGCAAGAAACCAGTTTGTGGATGCGTTTGTGATAGCACTTGGCGCAAGAATAAGACCGATGGAAATAATGATAGGACCTGTAACAATAGGTGGGAAGAATTTCATAATCTTTTTGATACCGAATGCTTTGATAAGTCCTGACATAACAATGTAAAGCAGACCTGCTGCAACAACACCGCCGCATGCGTATGGCAGCATTTCAACATTAGGTATTGTAGCTTCGCCGTTTGCATCAAGCAGTTTTGGAGCAACTATTGCAAAACCGCCAAGAAACGCAAAGGAAGAACCAAGAAATGCAGGAACCTTGCCTTTTGTAACAAAATGAAACAAAAGTGTGCCCGCACCTGCGGCAAAAAGAGTTGTGGAAATGTTAAGTCCTGTAATGAGCGGAACCAGCACGGTTGCACCAAACATTGCAAAAACATGCTGAAAACCAAGCAAAGTATTTTTTGCTGTCATTTCAGGCAGAATTCTGAATTTTTTCATAAGTTTTCTCCTTGTACAAACAAAGTGTAATTTGTTTAACCTTAAAAATTTTATCACAAAATGTCACATAATAAAAGTGTTATTTTAAAAATAAAAAAATCAGTCTGAATTTGTTTCAGACTGATTTTAAATTTAAGATTTAATCATATTTTGTTATCTGATTACCATACTTCGTAAATTTTTACGGTGCTGTTCTCAAAAACAGGAACAGTATCCCAGTCAGGGTCACTTACAGGTGTGAACACAACAAGATAATCAATGCCTTCGTGCATTGCAAGGCTGAAAGCATCCACCTCGTCAGCACGGTGGAAAATATGGTCACTTACATCTTCCAGTCGGCGAACAACCTCGTGGTACATACCGCTGTAGTCCATACAGTATCTGTAGCTTTCAAGGAAGCATGCACGCTGACTTACAGCAGTGTAGTAGTGGAATGTACCTTCGCCCCAGTCAAAGTATTTGTTGTTGCGGTTTGTGGCAAAAATATCTTCCTGGTCGGTGTTTTCTCTCAGCCATAGCATTGCTTCGTAGTCATCGGCAGTCACATATGACTCATCAAAATCAAACATTCTCAAATCAGCTATTCTCAAAGCTGCCTGCACACCGCTGCGGGCTTCATCAAGCATATGTCTGCTGTTAAACAGACCAACGGCAACCATAACAGCGATAAAAATGTATCCAAGAACTTTTTTGTTAAAGACAAATCTTCCGAGAAAATCACTGGATGCAAGCCACATCATCGGCATTGCAATGAGGATAAAATAAACCTGTGATGCAGAGTAATGATAATATGTCACATATGCC
>JAGBFE010000122.1 GCA_018109965.1 Oscillospiraceae bacterium
CTTATCAGAAAATCCACAGTGCGTATTGAAGACACTTTTTTCTGGATTTTCTTTGCGATAGTTCTCATAATTCTCAGCCTGTTCCCCGACCTTGCATATCACATTGCACATCGTCTTGGATTCCAGGCGCCGATTAACCTTGTTTACGTTGTCATTATCTTTGTTCTTATTGTAAATCAGTTTGCAATTAGTCTCAAAATAAGCCGTCTGACCATCAAGCAGAAAGAACTTGCCCAGCAGGTGGCAATCACAAACAACACTATAAATGAAAAACTCAACAACGAGCAGAACCGCAACAATCAGTAATTTCAGGAGTCAAAAATGCCTACTGTTTCTGTTATTATTCCCGTTTACAATGCAGAAAAATACCTCAGTCAGTGTGTTGAAAGTGTTGTAAACCAAACCTTTAAAGATATCGAGATTATCCTTGTAAACGATGGTTCCAAAGATACAAGCGGCACATTGTGTGATAAATGGTCAGCAAAGGATAACCGCATAAAAGTTATACACAAACAAAACTCCGGCCCTGCCGCAACCCGCAATATGGGCACAAAAGCCGCAACAGGCAGCTGGATTTTGTATCTGGACAGCGATGACTGGTATGAAAATGACACACTGATTGATACACTGCTTTCCTTTGCAGATAAAAAGGACAGCGACATCGTGTGTTTCAACTACCGACGATACTTTGAAAACAGCCGCACATATTCCGATGTGCTGTGCCACGCCGAAAGCGAAGATGTTTCCCCTTCATATCTTGTAGACAACAAAATTTTCACCTCCAGCCCTTGCCTTAAACTGATAAAACACAGCATTATCACTGAAAACGATATTTATTTTGAAGAGGGTGTGCTGTCAGAGGATATTGAGTTCAACGCAAAATTTCTCCTTGCAACCGACAAAATATCATTCTGCGAAGAATGTGTTTATGTGTACCGTGCAAGAGAAAACTCCATCACCACATCAATATCCAAAAAACACGTTGATGACCTTGTATATATCATCGACAAAATGTCACAAATGGCAGACCGAACAGCCGAATACAACAGTTTTCTGGCTTTTCAGTACTGCACACTGCTTATCAACGCACATATTGCAAAGGCAGACAAAACAACCTTTAAAAAGATTTTCAGCTACAGATGGCTGCTGCAGTATGACTCCGGCAGCATTGTAAAACTTGTACATACCGTTAGCCGCATTGCAGGCATACGCATCTGTGCATATATGCTGTATATGTACTTCAAACTTGTACTCAACAAACTTTAAACTATGAATATTTTATTTGTAACTGACCGTGTCAACAGCACGGGTGACCCCAATATCAATCTTGCACAGAATATAAGCAAGGTGTTGCAAAATGAACACAATGTGTTTTTTATGGGGCACGATACTGACAAAGCAAAACAGAATGATTTCTGTTTTTATTACCCGTGGGATGAAAAAGTCAGAGAAGTTTTTTTCTCCCTTAACGGGCAAAACACCTTTGGCAAACTGGCAACACTTTTGTCACATCCATTTTTAAGTTTTCTCGGCGTGTTCAAGGTGTTCAATATTGACCTTATTGACCGACTTTATAAAAAACAGATTGAATTTGTCTGCAAAAAATATGACATTGACGCAGCAATCAGTCTTTCGGCACCTTTTTACACTGCCAAAGGCCTTGCCAAATCAGATATAAGCGCAAAAAAAATTGTGATGATGTTTGACCCTTATGCCAAGCATTATATCTATCAAAACGCCCGAACCGAAAAACAGGAAAAATCAGTGTTTGATACAGCACATCACATTTTTGTGCCGCAGCTGATTGCAGGTGAATACAACAGAGACAACTTGTCTGCCTTTGAGTTCCCCTGTCTGCTGGCAGACAACACAGACAAAAAAACAGATAACAGCACACAGCTTTTGCCGATTGGCAAAACCAATATTGTGTACTGCGGCAGCCTTTATGCTGACATCCGCAGTCCTGAATATCTGTATGAACTTGTCAAAAAATCAGGCAATCCAAATCTGCACATCACAATTGTGGGCGGTGTTTACGGTTCTTTCAGTGATGAGTTCAATGCAAAATATACCGATTTTATTAAACAGCACGTTACACTCATCGGCAAGGTGAGCAAGGAAAAAGCAAGAGAATATCTCAACGCTGCCGATATTGTTGTCAACATTGGCAATACAATCAACAATATGCTGCCAAGCAAAGTGCTGGAATGTATCTCCACGGGAAAAAGGGTGCTCAATCTTTGCCAGATTGAAAACTGCCCTTCC
This sequence comes from Oscillospiraceae bacterium, assembly GCA_018109965.1. The sequence continues at coordinate 2,266 of JAGBFE010000122.1, forward strand.
CTGCCTTATTTTGAAAAATACGGCAACAACCTTGATTTATACACAAAAAAAGAAATCGACAGTGACACTCTGTGCCGATTTGCCGATTTTGTAAATACAGAAAAACATATCCCGCAGGAAGATATCCTGCAAAAATTTGCCGCTGCCACTCCACATTATGTGGCACAGCAGATTATTGATGCAATAAACAGCTGAATTTTTTTAATTCTCAGCCAACTGTTTTTCATTCACTTCACCAAAAGGAAAACGCTATGAAAATTTTATGGTATGTAAATATAATTATGCCTGCCGCAAGCGAAATTTTGGGCTTTAAATCCTCAGGCGGCGGTGGCTGGCTTATAGGTCAGGCTTCTTTTCTGGCAAAGGAAAATGTTGACCTGCACATTATGACTGTCTCCTCCAAAGTCAGCGAAAAAACAACCGTGTCCGCTGACGGCATAACATATATCATTCTGCCTGTATGTGAAGATGCGGAAAATCAGTTTATGGCAGTGATAGATGATGTCAAGCCTGCCCTTGTGCATATTTTCGGCACCGAATACGAATACAACACACGCCTTATCACCCTTTGTGCACAGCAGAACATAAAGCACGTTGCCTCCTTGCAGGGTGTGATGTTTGACTATGCAAAACATTACAATGACGGCCTGCCAAAAGATAAGTTCAACAAGGTCAACCCTGTGCTCCGCTTTATGAAAAAGGTGTTTATGGCCGACAGCATTGCTCTCGGTCAGCAGCAGTTTGAGTCACAGGGCGAAAAGGAACTCAGTGCACTCAGGGTATGCAAAAATGTCATCGGCCGCACCCATTGGGACAATGCAATGGCTTTCAGCGCAAACCCCGATACACGATATTTCCACGTCAACGAAAATCTGCGTGACGACTTTTACAACGATGAAAAATGGAGCTGGGAAACCTGCGAAAAGCACCGCATCCTTATCAGCCAGGGCTTTTATCCAATCAAAGGCTTCCATCAGTTTTTGCCCGCTCTTGCAGAAATCAAAAAATTGTATCCCGATGTTCAGGTGTATGTAGGCGGTCAGTCACCGTTTACCACACACAACAAGTTTCTTGACTATTTTGTAGACTTTTTCTTTGAATATCAAAAATACATCAAGCAGCTTATAAAAAAATACGACGTTGCTGACTGCATACACTACACAGGCTTTTTGAATGCCGCACAGATGAAAAAGCAGTTTTTGACCGCCAATGTGTTTGTAAGCCCTTCAACCATCGAAAACAGCCCAAACAGTGTTGGCGAAGCTATGATAACAGGCACGCCTGTGGTTTCCAGCAATGTGGGTGGCACCGCCACAATGCTCACCCACGGCACCGACGGTATTCTGTACGATTTTTATGATACCGACGCTTTGATAAACGGTATAAAAACGGTTTTTGACAATCGTGAAAAAGCAGAATATTTTTCTGCCAACGCAATCAGCCACGCAAACCGCACCCACAACAGAAATCTCAACACAACAGCTATGCTGGAAGTGTACAAAACCATTATGGAGGAATAATGACAAACCCTCTTGTGTCGGTGGTTGTGACCACCTATAACCAGAAAGATTATATCGGCAAGGCACTGGACAGCATTCTGATGCAGCAGGCAGATTTTGATTTTGAAATCATTGTATCCGATGATGCAAGCCCTGACTGCACACCGGAAATTGTAAAACAGTATGCCGAAAAATATCCCGACAAAATCACCGCCATATGCCGTGATAAAAATGTTGGCATAAGCGTAAACTGGTTCGAAACCCTGCTGAAAGCCAAAGGCGAATATGTGACCACCCTTGAAGGCGATGACTACTGGACCGACCCTTTAAAACTGCA
>JAGBFE010000123.1 GCA_018109965.1 Oscillospiraceae bacterium
CACTCAGCAAAAACGAATTTTTAAAATAATTCACATAAAAGGAAAACTCTGTAAGAACAAAAATCTTACAGAGTTTTTCTTTTTATAGGAACTAAATAAACTAAATGACTTGTATTGATATTTGATGTAAAGATTATTAACAGAAAATATATGAGGACGGGTGGATTGTGTCTGCTTTATATAAGATGAAATCTGTATAATAATCAAACAGCGCAGCTTGGCAGTTGATTATATTGCTTTATTATTCAAGATTGCCGTTTTTCAGATAAACCACTTCAGCACCAAGCATCTGTGCTTCTTCAATCTGATGGGTAACCATAACAACAGTCGTATCCTTTGTGTTGTCGGCAAGATATTTTGTCACCTTGTCTTTTGTGGTTTCATCAAGTCCTTTGAAAGGCTCGTCAAGAAACAGAATATCCTTTTCGGCAAGTATTGCCCTTACCAGAGCCACACGGCGCTTCATACCGCCGCTTAAAGTGCTTACACGCTGTTTTGCACAGTCTTCAAGGTCAACTGCTGCAAGATGTTCAAAAACAGTTTCATCGGTCAAGGCATCATTTACCATTTTTATATTGGTCAGTGCCGAAAATTCTTCACACAGGCGGTTTTCCTGGAATACTGCCGATTTTTTTGCAGGGACATTCAGTATTTCACCGCTGTCGGCTTTTTCAAAACCCATCATGATATTGAGCAGCGTGGTTTTGCCGATACCGCTCTGGCCCATAAGGCAGGTGATATGTTTTTCTTTAATGACAGCATTGATGCCGTTCAGCACCTTGTTGTCGCCAAAGGATTTGTGCAGGTTTTTGATTATAATATCCATCACATATCCTCCAGTCTTTTAAAAATTCTGTTCACTGCTGAAAGAACAACTTTTTCAAAAACAATGCTTACCACCACAATTGTCACAGTCCAGCTGAACAAATCAGCTGTAGCGAGATAAAGCTTTGCGTTGTACAGCATTTCGCCCATGCTGCCATCGCTGATGGCAATGATTTCTGCCGCTACACCGCTTTTCCAGGCAAGCCCGAGAGAAACGGATAAGGCAGAGATAAAATGTGGTTTAAGCCTTGGCAGATAGATGTAAATCAATTTTTTTGCAAATGACAGACGGAAAATTTCTGCCATCTGAAGTATTTCCTTTGTTGTGCTTTTAAAACCCTGCAGCATATTTGTATATATTACAGGCAGCACAATCAGAAAGGATATAAAAATCGGCAGAGAAGAGGAGTTGAGCCATATAAGGCACAGAATGATAAAACTTGCCACAGGGATGGCTTTTATCACTGCCATATAAGGCCATAAAAATACCTCAACAATGCGGTAACGGTACGCTGCAACAGCAAACACAATGCCGCACACAACTGCCATAACAAAACCAAGGGTTATTCTTTCAAAAGAAAACAGAACAGCACCCCAGAATTCAGCTTCAAAAATAAGCTGTGACAGACGGGATGCAACTTTAAGCGGAGAAACAAGCAGTATTTCTTCTCCAATCAAAACAGCGGCAAGCTGCCACAGCACAAGTGCTGCGGCAACTGCCATAACTTTTTCAATTTTATTGTTAAAAGTAATCTGTTTTTTATCTTGCATAATAGAAATCATCTGCAGGCATTTTGCCGCCTACTGCTTTTGGATTCTGGTCAAAAAGTGTCTGGAGATATCCGCTTACAACTGTTTTCATTTCTTCGCCTTCAAAGAATTTGATGTTGCAGTTTGGAATAGCTTTTTTGGCTACGCCTGCTTTGACACCGATAAGGTTTTCAACAAGCACAGCGCCTTCTTCAACATTTGTGTTGATATATTCTGTGGAAGCCTTGAATTCGTCAAGGAATGCTGCAACCTGTGCAGGATTTTCTTCAACAAATGCTTTTCTTGCAACGATAACACCTGTTACAAGGCTTGAACCATTGCCAAGTGCGTTCCATTCGTCGTTGAAGCTGAGTGCAACTTTGAGGCCTTCAACCTGTGACTGTGCAGCAGTTACAAATGGCTGTGGCAGCACTGCAATTGCATCAGGGTTCTGTTTGAGCACAGCAACAATTTCTGCAGCTTCGCTTTTCCATTCAATTGTCACATCTGCTGCAGGGTCAACACCGTTCTGTGTCAAAAGGTAGTTGAGTGCGTATTCAGGTGTTGTACCTTTGCCTGTGGAGTAGATTGTTTTGCCTTTGAGGTCGGCAAAGGTTTTGATTGTTTCGCCCTGTTCCACAACATAGAGAACACCAAGGTTGTTGATTGCAAGAATCTGGATTTTGCCTTCTGTGTTGTTGTACAAAACAGATGCAAGGTTTGCAGGTACAGCAGCAATGTCAAGTTC
>JAGBFE010000124.1 GCA_018109965.1 Oscillospiraceae bacterium
ATAATCATATACTGTATTTCTTCTTTAAGCGCAAAGAAGTCAGCAGCCCCTGTCAGATATGTGTGATACTGTACTACAACATCAAGGCTGGAGGCATTGAAATTGTCAAACCATACCATGATATTGTCTTTTTTGATGGAATCATATTCCATAAGTTTTGCTTTTATCTCGTCACATACCTTCTGTAATGTATCTTTTTTGGTGCCATAAACAAGACCAATGGTAATTCTTGTTTTTCGCACATTCATTTTTGTCCAGTTTGTTACACTGTCGCCGCCAAGTTTTGAATTTGGGACAGAGATAAGAGCATTGTCAAAGGTTCTTATGCGGCAACTGCGGAAACTCATTTCCTCAACAATACCCTCCATGCCGGCAACGCTTATCCAGTCACCTACAGCAAAAGGCTTGTCAAACAGTATTACAATACCGGAAAACAGATTGCTTGCAGTATCCTGTGCAGCCAATGCAAGCACAACACCGCCGATACCGAGACTGGCAAGCAGGCCGGTAACATCAAAACCTACTTCTTTCAAAGCGATTGCACCTGTAAGGAAAATCACCAGAACTTTACCTATTTTGATAAAGAACATAAGCAGAGTTTTGTTTTCGTTGTTTTCAAATTTTTTTGAAAAATGCTGTATACTGTCAACAAGGTTAACAGCAAGCATACCCACAAGAGCAATAACGGCAATTCGGTAAACTTTGACTGCAAAGGTATCAACAACGGCAGAAATTTCCGGACTGAAAGGCAAAAACATAACAGCGGCAAGCAAACCTGTAAACTGAATAAAGTTTTTTATTGGGTTTGCAAGGCTTTTGCTGATTGCATTTTTTATATTGTCATTCTGTTTTTTAAACAGCTTTCCGACAATAACGTCGGACTTTTTGCCAAGATAGTTGCCAATGCCGTGTGATACAAAGTAAACAGCAATGGCAATAACGGTATAAGTAATCATTTCGGGAAATGCAGTATCGCCGAAAATCTTTAAATAAACATTTTCATAAAAATTCATAGTAAAAATACCTCCGCAAAATATTTTATCAGCAAAAAAGAAATATATCAATATTAAAGCTGTTTTTCACAAATTGTATTGGTCAAAGCAGTTGACATTTGTATATTAAGTGATATTATATTAGCAGAAAGTCTGTTTCAGGGCGAGGTGCAATTCCTCACCGGTGGTAAAGCCCACGACCGCAATTTTGCGCTGATCTGGTGAAATTCCAGAGCCGACGGTACAGTCCGGATGAAAGATACAGCTGTTTTTGTATGATTTTAAGCCCTGATTGTTATACAGTCAGGGCTTTTGTTTTTCAAAAGCTAACACTCTAAAAACAGACCTCTTATAATTATCATATTTTTGGAGGCTATCAAAATGAAAAAAAGAACAGATACCAGAAAACTCACATCCGTTGCAATGCTGTCGGCGGTTTCAACAGTGCTTATGTTTTTCAGTTTTAATGTTCCGCTTATGCCAAGCTTTATCAAAATGGATTTGTCAGAACTTCCTGCACTTATTGCATCCTTCACATTTGGTCCGGTGTCGGGTGTTACAGTGTGTCTTATCAAAAACCTTATCAACCTGTTTTTTACAACAACAGGCGGTGTAGGCGAACTTTCAAACTTTCTGCTGGGTACAATGTTTGTTTTTCCTGCAGGTTTTATCTATCAGAAAATGCGTACCAAAAAAGGTGCAATGATTGCATCTGTGATTGGTGCGGCAACAATGGCGGTGCTGTCAATTTTTACAAACTATTTTATCACATATCCTGTTTATGCAAATCTTATGGCACCAATGGAAGCTATTATAGGCGCATATCAGGCTATCAATCCTAATGTGGAAACTTTGATTGATGCACTTGTATGGTTCAATATGCCATACACCTTTGTCAAAGGTATGCTCAGCGTTGTCATCACAATGCTTATCTACAAACCGCTTGCACCAATACTCCGTGGTAAAAATCACTAAAAATACTGTTGACAAACTGTACATAATAACGTATAATATTATCCGCAAATTGAATTTAACTTATTAAGAGTGACAGAGGGAATTGGCCCAGCGAAGTCCGGCAACCTGCATTGTGCAAGGTGCTAAATCCAACGGTAAAAAACCGAGAGATAAGTATTTTACAGCTCACAGGTTTTTGCCTGCGAGCTTTTTTATTGTTTAAAAAGTTAAGTTCTACATACAATTGTTATCATTTTAAAGGAGAAAAGATTATGGCAAAAATGTTATTCACATCTGAATCTGTAACTGAAGGTCATCCTGATAAAATCGCTGACCAGATTTCTGACGCAGTGCTTGACGCTATCCTTGCAAAAGACCCTAACGGCCGTGTTGCATGTGAAACAACAGTTACAACAGGTATGGTTTTCTGTATGGGCGAAATCACAACAAACTGTTATGTTGATTTCCCAAAAATCGCAAGAAAAGTAGTTGAAGAAATCGGCTACACACGCGCAAAATTCGGTTTTGACAGCGAAACTGTTGCTGTTCTCACAGCTATTGACGAACAGTCTGCTGACATTGCAATGGGCACAAACGACACAGTCGGCGGTGCAGGTGACCAGGGTATGATGTTCGGTTACGCATGTGACGAAACACCTGAACTTATGCCAATGCCTATTTCTTTGGCACACAAACTTGCAAAAAGACTTGCAGAAGTAAGAAAAACAGGTGTTGTTGACTACCTCAGACCGGACGGCAAAACACAGGTTACAATTGAATACAACGACGGTGTTCCTACAAGAGTTGACACAGTTGTTCTTTCCACACAGCACGGCCCGGAAGCAACACACGAACAGATTGAAAAGGATATGATTGAATACGTTATCAAACCAATCATTCCTGCACATCTTCTCGACGAAAACACAAAATACCACATCAACCCAACAGGCCGTTTTGTTGTGGGCGGTCCACAGGGTGACTCCGGTCTTACAGGCAGAAAAATCATCGTTGATACATACGGCGGCTATGCACGTCACGGCGGCGGTGCTTTCAGCGGCAAAGACCCAACAAAAGTTGACCGCAGTGCTGCTTATGCTGCAAGATACGTTGCAAAAAACATCGTTGCAGCAGGTCTTGCAAAAAAATGTGAAGTTCAGATTGCTTACGCTATCGGCGTTGCAGAACCTGTTTCTGTTCTTGTTGACACATTCGGCACAAGCACAGTAAGTGAAGAAAAAATCTCCGAAGCAGTTTCCAAAGTATTTGACCTTCGTCCACAGGCAATCATCGAAACACTTGACCTCAGAAAACCAATCTACCGTCAGCTTGCAGCTTACGGTCACATCGGTCGTGAAGACCTTGGTGTTAACTGGGAAAAAACAGACAAAGTGGAAGCTTTGCTGGCAGCAGTTAAATAATCACAGGTTTGAATATTTATATAATGAAAAGTCCTCCGATATGTAAATATCGGGGGATTCTTTATATGGATTATAATATATAGCCAAAAGGACTTTATTGTGATATAATATACAATATATAGCTGTCAATTAAAACAAATATATATAAACAGGTGATATTATGTCAGTTAAAAAATACGATTATTTAATAGTAGGTGCAGGTCTTTACGGTGCAGTTTTTGCAAATGCAGCTACAAAAGCAGGCAAAAGCTGTCTTGTTATCGACAAACGTGACCATATAGCAGGGAATATATATACATACGAATGTGAGGGCATCAATGTACATCAGTACGGTGCACATATTTTCCACACCAACAACAAACAGGTATGGGATTATGTAAATCAGTTTGCCGAGTTTAACCGCTATACAAACAGCCCTGTTGCAAATTATAAAGGCGAAATCTACAATCTGCCTTTCAATATGAACACCTTCAACAAAATGTGGGGGGTTATCACTCCGCAGCAGGCTGCAGAAAAAATTGAACAGCAGAGAAGAGAAGCAGGCATTACCGACCCGCAAAACCTTGAAGAACAGGCAATCAGTCTTGTAGGTACAGATATCTACGAAAAACTTATCAACGGTTACACACAAAAACAATGGGGCAGACCATGTAAGGAATTGCCATCCTTTATCATCAAGCGACTGCCTGTGCGTTTTACATATGACAACAACTATTTCAATGCACTTTATCAGGGGATTCCAATAGGCGGTTACACAAATATGGTAAAAAATATGCTGGGTGATGTTGAAGTAAAACTTGGTGTCAATTACCTTGAACACAGGGAAGAACTTGATGCACTTGCAGACAAAGTGGTTTACACAGGCCCTGTTGATGAATATTTCGGCTATTGTCTTGGTGCATTGCAGTACCGCAGTGTACGCTTTGAAACCGAAACATTGGATATGGAAAACTATCAGGGCAATGCGGTGGTTAACTATACCGACGCAGAAACTCCATATACAAGAATTATCGAGCATAAGCACTTTGAATTCGGTACACAGCCAAAAACAATCATCAGCCGTGAATACAGTGCGGAGTGGAAGCAGGGTGATGAACCATATTATCCTGTTAATGATGAGGCAAACGGCACACTGTATGCAAAATATAAGGAACTTGTAGACAAGCAAGCAAATGTAATATTTGGCGGCAGACTTGGCGAATACAAGTATTATGATATGGACAAGGTTATCGAAGTTGCACTCGATGTTGCAGCTGAAGAACTTCAAGTATAATTTGTTAATCGCGATTTAAATATATAATATAGGAGAAAAAACAATGAAAACAACATTATTGATTATGGCAGCGGGTATCGGTTCACGTTATGGCGGCGGCATCAAACAGTTGGCACAGGTTGGCCCAACAGGCGAAATTATTATGGATTATTCCATTTATGATGCAATCAAGGCAGGCTTTAATAAAATCGTATTTATTATCCGCAAGGATATTGAAGATGATTTCAAGGTAATTATCGGTGAAAGAATTGAAAAAATCTGTAAGGAAATCGGTGTGGAAGTTGACTATACTTTTCAGAGTCTCGACGATATTCCTGAAGGTGTAAAAGTACCGGAAGGCAGAACAAAACCCTGGGGCACAGGCCAGGCAGTACTTGCTGCAAAGGATATTGTTAAAGAACCTTTTGCAGTTATCAATGCAGATGACTACTACGGCAAAGAAGCTTTTGCAAAAATTCACGATTTCCTTGTGAGCGACCAGCTTAAACCAAATGCATTCTGTATGGCAGGTTTTATCCTTAAAAACACACTCAGTGACAACGGCGGTGTTACAAGGGGTATCTGCAAAGTTGATGAAAACGGATATCTTACCGATGTTGTGGAAACATCCGATATCGTAAAAGTTGCTGGTGGTGCACAGACAAAAGGTGTGGATGTTGACGTTGAAAGCCTTGTATCTATGAATATGTGGGGCCTTGCACCGGAATTTATGTCAACACTTGAAACAGGTTTTGAAGAATTTTTCAAAACAGTGGATGCAAATCCGCTCAAGGCAGAATATCTTTTGCCAATCTACATTGGTCAGCTGCTCCGAGAAAACAAAGTTTCAGTTAAAGTTCTTTCCACAAAGGATACCTGGTTTGGCGTTACATATCAGGAAGACAAAGAATATGTGGTAAATGAATTCAAAAAACTTGTTGATGCAGGCGTTTACAATGCTGACCTGTTCAGTGACTTGTAATTTGATAAAACTTAAAGGGTGGATATCATGTGATATCCACCCTTATTCTATATATTCATTGTGTGTTTACAGCTGTATTTTGTGTTTGTAAAAAATCATCCGTGATTGTCTACAATAAGCATATTCATTTTCTGCCAGCGCTTGAGTTCTTTTGAGGTGAACAGCAAATGCTGTTTAAGTTCATCGGTGGCTTCCTGCGGGGTAAGTGTCACAAGGCATTTGAAAGCACAGGGCATAAGGTCGGCACTGGATATGCCGCAAAGCAAGCCTTCAGTAAAGTCACGCAGTTCCAGCGGGTTAAAAATGTACAGCAGGTCTTCTTCCAGTTTGTTGTACTGATTAACAAAAGAAAACCGTATCAGCGTGTCGCTGTACAGCACTTTGCCGCTGTAATAAACCTCGCTTACACGTCCTGTAGGTGTTACCGAACGTATTGAAAGGGAGGCTTCAAAACAACCGTCTTTTTCACTGTTTTTGTGTACATCGATAATTCCGTCTTTAAGTCGGTTGTATCTGCCGTCATAAAAATAAAAATACAGTCTTTCTGCGTAGAAAAACGGATTTCTGCCGCTGTAATCAACAGGAGAGACAGTCTTTGCCTTTTGCGGACGATAATCGGTTAGCTGGTTTAAATCAACTTCCAGCGCATCGCTGATATCATACAGTGTTTCTATATCAAGTGTTATTTCGCCTGTTTCGTATTTGCTTACAGTTGCGCGGCTTTTGTGTATTGCATCAGCAAGCTGCTGCAGTGTCATACCTTTCATTCTTCGGTAATTTCTCACACGGGAACCGATGTGCACATTTATTTCATTCATTGTGAAAACACCCCAAAAGTTTCGTTAAAATATACTTTTTTGAAAATTTAACAATGTCATATTCTGCAGTATACATAATATACTAATAATTCTATCACAACGAAACTATAGTTGTCAAAAGTTTATTGTTACGAAACTTTTGTCGATTTGTCGTTACGTTTGTTTTGTTCTATAATCTAACTCGTATTTGATTAAAGCAAAAGGGGAAAGTATTATGGAAACAAAAAACAAAGGCGGATTTACAGGGTCAATAGGGTTTGTACTTGCCGCAGCGGGCAGCGCCGTAGGAGTGGGCAACATCTGGCGCTTTCCGTATCTTGCAGCGAGGGACGGAGGCGGTCTTTTTATACTGGTTTATCTGGTGCTTGTTGTAACCTTTGGGTTTTCTTTGCTGGTTACAGATATAGCAATAGGGCGCAAGACGGGCAAAAATGCTTTGGAAGCCTTTGGCGCAATCGATAAAAAATGGGATTTCCTTGGCAAAATCACTTTTGTTATCCCTGCAATAATTATGACATATTACGGTGTTATAGGCGGATGGGTGCTCAAATATATTGTTGCCTTTGTAACAGGCAATGCTGCAGGTACAGCACAGGACGGTTATTTTACAGGCTTTATAACAAGCCAGATTTCGCCAATAGTATATATGCTGATATTTATGGCATTTACGGCCCTTGTGGTGTATGCAGGTGTTGACAAAGGTATCGAAAAATTTTCAAAACTTGTAATGCCTGGGCTTATTTTTATGGTAATCGGCATTGCTGTGTTCTCTCTTACACTCAGACACACAGATGCAAACGGAATTACCCGCACAGGTATGCAGGGGCTTGCTGTTTATCTCATTCCCGACTTTACGGGGCTTACCGTTTCAAAATTTCTCAATATTCTGCTTGATACAATGAGTCAGCTGTTCTTTTCTCTCAGTGTGTCTATGGGTATTATGATTACATACGGTTCATATGTTAAAAAGGATGTTGACCTTAACAAATCCATCACGCAGATAGAAATTTTTGACACAGGTGTCGCACTGCTTGCAGGCGTGATGATAATCCCTGCAGTTTATGTATTTATGGGCAAAGAAGGGATGACTTCTGGTCCAAGTCTTATGTTTATCGCACTGCCAAAGGTTTTTCAGGCTATGGGCACTGCAGGTACAATAGTAGGCATTATATTTTTTGTTATGGTTGCTTTTGCGGCGCTTACTTCCTGTGTTTCCATTATGGAGACTTTGGTTGCAGGCTGTATGAGTATGTTTAAATCTGAACGCAAAAAAACAAGCCTTGTAATTGCAGTTGTTTATGCTGTTCTGGCGGCAGTTATATGCCTTGGCTACAATGTGTTTTACTTTGAAGTTACATTGCCAAACGGTGCTGTACAGCAGCAGCTGCTGGATGTTATGGACTACATCAGCAACAGTTTTCTTATGCCGCTTATTGCTCTTATCACCAGCATTTTTGTCGGCTGGGTTATCAAACCAAAATGGATTAGTGACGAAATGCAGCTTAACGGCGAAAACTTCGGCAGAAAAAATATGTATACCGTTATGGTAAAATACATAACTCCTGTTATTATGGCTGTTCTGTTTGTACAGTCAACAGGGCTTCTCAATATGATTATCAATATATTCAGATAAAAAAACAGGGTGTTCCGTAAAAATGGAACACCCTGCTATATTTTATCAGTATATTTCTTTTTCAACTACACATTCGTTTTTGATTTTGCTAACGAGAAACTGCAGTCCGTCAACAACGTGTGGGCGGATATCGCCGCCGATAAGCACATACATAATGTCATCACCAACATTGAGCAGACCTTCGTTTATCCACACTTTTATATAGAGCACACCCGGCTGTTTGTATGCTTCGGCAATTGCGTTTTCCAGCTTCTCTTTATCGTAGGAAAAATCCATACCTACAACAGGTTTTGTGTTTTCTTCGTTATAACGTACTTTGGCCTTTGCGGTTTCTCTCACAACACCGTTGTGAACAAGATACATGCCCACATTTGGTGCACTTGGATGGCTTTTTGCTTCTTTAAGCCAGTCGTTTATTGATGGTACAGCTTTTTTGTTCATAACAATTCTCCTTGCAGTTGATTAAAAATATTATAAATCAATTATAAAGTATTTACAACGTATTTTATATAATTCATACATTGTGCCTGATGAAAGATTTAAACGGCAATATGTTTTACTTTTATATCCATATGCTTTATAATATTACAGTAAATAAAACAGACATTTTAAAGGATGCTATTATATGATAAGCAACGGACAAAAAAATGAAAACATTGCACTGACGCTTGTAAAGTTCTGCACACCGCTTATACTTACAGGCATTCTGCAGCAGCTTTACAACTGGGCAGATGCATTTATTGTGGGCAACGTCATTGGCGAAAAAGCACTTGCTGCAGTAGGTGCGGTAAGTTCCGTCAGCAATTTTTACATTATGGCAATCACAGGCTTTACAACGGGGATAGCAATACTGATTGCCCAAAAATTCGGCAGCGGCGAAACCGAACAGGTCAGCCGTATTCTTTCCACATTTGTGATAGTTTTGGGTGCAGCAGTAACAATAATATCCGTTGTTGCATTTTTTGCGGCAAAACCGTTGCTGACTGTTATGGATACCCCGTCAGATATTTTTGACTGGTCAAAAACTTACCTGCAGATTATAACAATAGGTGTGCCGTTTCTGGCAATGTACAATCTTTATGCAGCAACCCTGCGTTCGGTAGGTGACAGCCGTGCCCCGTTTTTTGCAGTGTTGGTTTCTTCTGTGGTAAATGTGATATTGGATATAATTTTTGTTGCATTGTTCAACTGGGGTGTTGCAGGTGCTGCATTTGCAACAATTATTGCACAGGCTTCAATGACAGTTTTTATTATAATCTACGGCATCAGAAAGCACGAAATTATAAGATTTAAAACCGACAGCACAATGTTTCACAGGGATTGCGTTGGCAAAAGCCTGTCCTTTGGCACTCCGCCAATGCTGCAGTCCTGCATAAATTCCTTTGGCAATATGATTCTGCAGGGATTTATGAACGGCTTTGGCACAGCAACCGTTGCTGCAGTTACAACAGCATACAGGGTGGATTGTATAGCGCTGCTTCCTGTAATAAATCTTGGTTCGGGCATTTCAACCCTTGTAGCACAAAGCTATGGCGCAAAGGACACAAAAAGGGCAAAAAAGGTATTCACAACAGGTGTTCTTATAATGATTCCCATAGCGTTGACACTTACCTTTGTGGTGGTTCTTTTTGGCGGCAAAATGATTGAAATTTTTGGTGCAGGGGAGGAAGTTGTTGCAATAGGCACAAACTTTTTCCGTTCCCTTGCAAGATTTTATGTGATTTACGGCCTCGCAATGGCGTGCCGCGGGTATATTGAAGGTCTTGGCGAGGTTGTCTATTCCAGTATTATCGGTGTGTCAGCTCTTGGCATTAGAATAATCTGTTCCTACCTGCTCAAAGGAGTTTTTGACAATATGGTTATTGCGTATGCAGAGGGCATATCCTGGGCAGTTCTGCTTATGCTGTTTGTACTGCGCATAGCAATTAAAAACAGAAAAACACAAAACATCCTGCAATAACAGGTATAAACTGAAATTATCAGCACTTAAAACAATATCCCGGACACAGAAAGGGAAAACTATGAAAATATTGAATATCGGTTCAATGAACCTTGATTTCGTCTACACAATGGACCATATTGTACGCCCTGGCGAAACACAGTCTGCCACACAGATGAACGTTTTTATCGGCGGCAAAGGCATGAATCAGTCGGTTGCAATAGCCAAAGCAGGCGGTGATGTATGGCACTGCGGCCTTATTGGTGAAGATGGAAAACCATTTATTGATTGCTGCAAGGAATATGGCGTAAAAAGCGAATTTATCAGAACAACTGACGGCAAAACAGGCCACGCAATAATCCAGCTGGATAAAGATGCACAGAACAGTATAATGCTGTTTGGCGGTGCAAATCAAAAGTTTACCGAAGACTTTGTTGATGAAGTTTTATCCCGTTTTGAAAATGGAGATATCCTTGTTCTGCAAAACGAAATCAATCTTATGCCATATATCGTGGACAAGGCATACAGCAAAGGTATGTTTATTGTGCTTAATCCGTCGCCGTTCAACGAAAAACTTAACGATGTTGATATGTCAAAAATCGGTCTGTTTATGATAAACGAAATTGAGGGCGAACAGATAACAGGTCACAGCAGCCCTGATGAAATTATAAATATTATGCTCAAAAAATACCCGCCAGCAAAAATTGTTCTCACTCTGGGAGCACAAGGGGCATATTATGCCGACACAGAACAAAAGATATTCCAGCCTGCAGTTAAAGTGTCTGCGGTGGATACTACAGCGGCCGGGGATACCTTTACAGGTTATTTTGTCACCGCAATGGCAGAGAATATGCCTGTGGAACAGGCAATGAAGCTGTGTGCGGCGGCATCAGCTGTTGCAGTTACACGCAAAGGTGCAGCACCGTCAGTCCCGGTGAGAGAAGAAGCTGAACAGATGCTCAAAACACTTGCATAATTTTAAATATAAAGCTAAAACTTTGTTTTCAGGAGAGAAATATATGAAAAAAGTACTGTTTATCTGCCACGGAAACATCTGCCGCAGTCCTATGGCAGAGTTTATATTCAAGGATATGGTGGTAAAAAGGGGACTGACGGATAATTTTTATATCGAGTCCTGCGCCACAAGCACCGAAGAAATATGGAACGGTGTGGGTAATCCTGTTTATCCGCCTGCAAAACGAGAACTTGCAAAACACGGCATAAATTGCGAAGGCAAGCGTGCCCGCCAGGTTACAAAAGCTGATTATGACAAATTTGACATTC
>JAGBFE010000125.1 GCA_018109965.1 Oscillospiraceae bacterium
AACTGCCGAAAATGATGGTGCCTACTGTTTGTATTTTGAAGTCAGTGACAAAATTGTTGTCAGAGATTTGTTTGCAAAAAGCTCACATCATGCGCTCGGACTTTTGCAGGCAGTAAGAGAGAGGACAGGCAAAGAAGAGTTTGAACTTCAGCTTTCACAGAATTCACAGCTGTTTCTTGGTGAAGGCAAACTTGTCCCGCACTGCCTTGTTAAAAATTTAAACAGAGAAGTATATGCAAATTTAATGTTTGATTAAGTATATAAGGAGAATGCAAGTGAAAAAGTTATTGTCAGTTTTTTTAGTGCTTGTGTTGTTGGCTGTTGCTGCAGCAGGCTTTGTGTTTTTTGATTACACAGGGGATGTAAAAGGCGGCAAAGGTGACAGCGAAAAAATCACAGTTTCCGTTGCAAAAGGTTCTGGCGCAAATGCAGTTGCAGGTGTGCTTGCTGAAAACGGAATTGTAAAAAACGAAATTTATTTTAAACTGTATGCAAAACAGAACCCTATTGAGAATCTTCAGTATGGTGATTTCACACTCAGTGCAGATATGTCTTATGAAGATATCGTTAAAGAACTTACAACTGTCAAGGATATGCGCGAAACCGTTTCCATCACTGTTTTTGAAGGTTCAACAATCATCAAAATTTCCAAAATTGTGGAAGCAGCAGGTTTCTGTACAGCACAGGAATTTATCGATGTTGTGGAAAACACAGACTGGTCACAGTTTAAGTTCTATCAGTATGTTGAGGACGATGTGAACAAACCGTTTAAAATGGAAGGCTTCCTCTATCCTGAAACATATGATTTTTACCCTGAAGCTACTGCCTATGAAATAGCAGAAAAAATGCTCGGCCACTTTGACAGCCTGATTACAGACGAAATGTATGCACAGATGGCACAGCAGGGATTTACACTTCAGGATGTTGTGACAGTTGCTTCATATGTTGAGGAAGAAGCAGGGGACCCAATCAATCAGCCCGATGTTGCAGCAGTATTTCTCAATCGACTTAAAGAAGGCTCACCATTTCCTAAAATGGAATCTGATGTATCTTACTATTATATGAGAGAACAGATAGAACCTTATCTTGGCGTAGGCAGAGACCAGAGCCCTGTTGAAATGCAGCAGGCAGTAAATACATATCTTTGTGAAGGTATACCTGTTACACCGGTATCATCACCAAGCATTACAGCTATTCAGGCTGTACTCAATCCAACACCTGACAGCCCATATTATTTCTTCCTTACAGACCTTACAGGCAAATATTACTATGCAGAAACCTGGGAAGGTCACACCCAGAATATCGCAACTATGAAAGCTGTTAATGCAACAGTGGAAAAATAAGGAGTTAAACAATGAATATACCGGAACTTTTGTCTCCTGCGGGGGATATGGAGCGACTTAAATTTGCTTTCAGCTATGGTGCAGATGCAGTTTATCTTGGTGCTGAAGACTTTGGTATGCGCGCAGCTCCAAAAAACTTTTCTCTCCAGCAGCTTAAAGAGGCTGCAGAATATGCAAACAGCCTAGGCAAAAAGGTTTATCTTACACTTAATACAGTGCCAACCAATGATGACGTAAAAAAAATGCCTGAGTTTATCAAAAAAGTAGCTCAGACAGGTATCCATGCGGTTATTGTTGCTGACCTTGGTGTATTGGCAATGGTAAAAGAAAACGCACCGGGCATGGAAATTCACTTTTCAACACAGGTTGGTGTAATGAACTATGTTACTGCAAATGCAGCATATGCACTTGGTGCAAAAAGAGTTGTGCTTGCAAGGGAAACAAAGCTTGAAGATATTATTGAAATCAGGCAGAAAACACCTGCTGACCTTGATATTGAAGCATTTGTACACGGTGCTATGTGCATGTCTTTTTCGGGCAGATGCCTTTTGTCCCAGTATCTCAACGGCCGTGATGCAAACCGCGGTGAATGTTCACAGCCTTGCCGCTGGCAGTATCAGCTGGTGGAAAAATCCCGTCCTGACAAATATTTTGACATCAACGAAACTGAAGAAGGCACATACATAATGAATGCAAATGACCTGTGTATGGCACCTTATATAGATTTGCTCTGCAAGGCAGGCATAAAAAGCCTTAAAATTGAAGGTCGCGCAAAAAGCTTTTATTATGTTGCATCAGTTACAGCAGCATACAGAAAAGCTCTGGATGCTTATATTGCAAATCCAGACAGTTTCATTTGTCCAAATGAGGTTCTTGATGAACTGACAAAAACAAGCCATCGTAAATATTCCACAGGCTTTTATTTTGGCAGGGAAAATGCTACACAGACGACCGACTCCTCAACATATATCAGAGAATGGGATCTTCTTGCTGTTGCTGAAAAATGGGAAAACGGCACACTGTATTGTTCCCAGCGTGGCAAATTTGTTGCAGGGGATGAAATCGAAGTTCTGCAGCCGGACGGCACAGTATTTAAATTCACAGCAGAAAAAATATATGATGAAAACGGTGAAGAAATTGAAAACACAGCACATTCAATGATGAAATTTTCAGTCCCTTGTGAAATTGAAGTTAAACCGCTTTCAATTCTCCGCAAACTTGCTAAATAATACAAAAAGACAGGGTATATAAGCTATACTCTGTCTTTATTTGTATACGTTTTTAAAAAAATCATTGGCGATAAACCGATTATTTATAGTATTTTTAAATTCTTTTACCCTGTAAAAAGAAGTAGCTTTACAGGGACGGCTGCCATAGGTGTTGTTAATTACGGAAATGTTTTTATCGGGGATATACAACTGATATATAACTTTTTCTGTATAATGTGGGTCAAGCACTGTTATTGAATAGTGATTGTAATAAATTTCGTTGCATAACCGTTTGCACAATGCTGTAACAAAAGCCCCGTAACAATCCTGCAGCTGCACTGTTACAGGGGAAGGCGACTGCTTGATATAAAAACACAGTTTACCTATTGATTGGTGGTCAATATATTGTTTCATATAATTAAAACAGTTATCCA
>JAGBFE010000126.1 GCA_018109965.1 Oscillospiraceae bacterium
AACAGGTACTGAACAGCTTTCCAGAAGTTTACTTCATCAGCGTGCTCCTGTGCTGCTTTCAGCAGGGTTTCTTCGTCACGGTTTTTATATTCACCGGGCCAGGAGTACCATGCTGCACCGCCAAAAGCATTTTTAAGCGCCATAAACAGTGCATAGTCATCCAGCCAGAATGCGTTTTCGTCGCAGAACACACTGTATTCTGCATCAGGATTCTGCAAAAAGTTTTTAACCGCTGTTCTCAGAACAGGGTAGCGCTTGTTATACAAAGCGCCGTAGTTTACACGGTCAGGGGTGCTTTCCCAGTCGATGTTTTCATACTCGGAACCATCCAGCAGACCGTCGTTTTTAAGTTCGTCCAAATCTATAAAATACGGGTTGCCCGCATTGGTGGAAAAGGACTGATATGGGCTGTCTCCGTAACCGGTTGGACATATGGGCAAAAGCTGCCAGTATTTCTGGCCTGCTTCGCAGAGAAAATCTGCAAAGTCTCTTGCGGTTTTGCCCATTGTGCCAATCCCATAAAGAGAAGGGAGTGAAGACAGATGCATCAAAATACCGTTGCTTCTCAAATGTCTCACATCCTTTAGCGCTAAGAGTTCAGATTAATGACAGATAATTTTTTCTGTTTCTTTGTCAAATACATGGATTTTGCCTGTATCGATAGCCAAAACAACTTCTGTATCTTCGCTGAATTCATAGCGTGCAGGAATTCTTGCAAGCATTTTCTGACCGTAAGCATTGAGATAGAGATAGTTTTCGCTGCCCATCATTTCCATGTGGTTGATAAATGATGTAAACTGAGCAGGTTCACCAACGTGAGCGGAGTTGTTTGCGTGGATATCTTCAGGACGGATACCCATAACAACTTCTTTGCCTATGTAAGCTTCAAGTTCAGGTTTGTTTACAGCAACGCGGCTGTCGCCGAATACGAGAACCTGGCCTTCGCCGTCTTTTTCAACTGTAACGTTTACAAAGTTCATCTGTGGGGAACCGATAAAGCCTGCAACAAACATATTGCAAGGATAGTTGTAAAGGTTCTGTGGTGTGTCAAACTGCTGAACATAACCGTCTTTCATAACAACGATTCTGTCGCCCATTGTCATAGCTTCTGTCTGGTCGTGTGTAACGTAAACAAAAGTTGTTTCCAGTTTTTTGTGCAGTGAAGCAATCTGGCTGCGCATTTCTGTTCTCAGTTTTGCATCAAGGTTGGACAGTGGTTCGTCAAGAAGGAATACGGAAGGTTTTCTGACCATAGCACGACCGAGAGCTACACGCTGACGCTGACCGCCGGAGAGAGCTTTTGGTTTTCTGTGGAGATATGGTTCAAGCTGAAGGATTTTTGCAGCTTCCATAACTTTTTTGTCGATTTCTTCTTTTGGTTCTTTGCGCAGTTCAAGTGCAAAAGCCATATTTTTGTAAACTGTCATATGTGGATAGAGAGCATAGCTCTGGAAAACCATTGCAATGTCTCTGTCTTTTGGTGGTACAGCGTTAACAACTTTATCACCGATGATAAGTTCGCCGCTTGTAACATCTTCGAGACCTGCAATCATACGGAGTGTTGTGGATTTACCGCAGCCGGAAGGACCAACAAGAACGATAAATTCCTTGTCGTTGATTTCAAGGTTCAAATCAGGTACAACGGTAACGCCGTTGTCATATGTTTTTACCACGTTTTTAAATGTGATACTAGCCATTAGTTTTTCCTCCTGATAGAGTGGTTGTTGTACTTTCACCGACAATTACAGTAAACGGCACAGTTTCGTGTACCGCAGGCTGTTTTTTGCCGATGTTTGCCAAAAGAATTTCAACGCTCCTTTTGGCGATAGTTTCTTTGTCCTGTTTTATGGTGGTAAGTGACGGGGAAAGATACTCGCTAAGTTCAATGCCGTCAAAACCTACAACCGATATATCGCGGGGGACATTTAAACCCGCATCTTTTATAGCCCGTACTGCTCCAAGTGCCATAACGTCGCTCATTGCAAAAACTGCAGTTATATGAGGTATGCGCTCAAGGAGAGTTTTCATCGAGTTGTAGCCGTCCTTTATAGTAAACATGGAGGCTATGTACTGTCTGTCTGCATCAAAGTCCATGTCGTTTTCTCTGAAAGCTTCGGCACAGCCTTTGTAGCGGGTCTGTGCAACCTTGGATTTGTCGGTGAAACCGCCAAGGATGCCAATGCTGCGGTGACCAAGCTGCAGCAGATGATTTACAGCTGCCTTTGCAGCCTCTGCGTCATCAATGCTTACACTGGACAGATTGTCAAAGCCCAGGGATTCGGCACTGTTGGTAACCAGCACACAGGGAACTGTGATTGCAGGGAACCTTTTTGGAAAATACTGCAGGTTACAGCCGAGGAACATAATGCCCACAGGTCTGCGTTCGGCGCATATCTGTATTGCTGTTTCCAGTTCGTTTTCCATTTCACTGATGTAATAAATCAAAGTAGCAAAGCCTTTTTCCAGCAGCATATTCTGCATTTTTTCAACAATAGGTGCAAAAAGCATATTCTGGCTGCCCTTGATGATGATTGCAATGCCGTTGCTGCTTTGCTGCTTCAAATGTTTTGCATTGTTGTTTAAGCGGAAATGATATTTTCCCACCACTTCCATAATTTTTGTACGGGCGGTGTCGGAGACATCAGGGTGATTGTTCAATACTCGAGAGACAGTTCCCACAGCATAGCCCGATTCCTTTGCAATGTCTTTAATGGTTATGGCCATAAATTAACCTTTAACAGCACCGGCAGCAACGCCTTTGATGATATGCTTCTGACCAGCAAGGTAGATGATAACAATCGGGATAACTGTGAGCATGATACATGCCATCATAGGACCCATTTCTACACGACCGTAACTGCCACGGAAATACTGGATGAGCATTGGGATTGTGCGGTATTTTTTGATATCAAGAACAAGAGTAGGGAGCAGGTAGTCGTTCCATACCCACATTGCTTCAAGGATACCAACAGAAACCATTGTAGGTTTAAGCATTGGCATAACAATCATAAAGAATGTCTGCAATGGGTTGCAGCCGTCAATCATGGAAGCTTCTTCAACTTCCAGAGGAATTGACTTCATAAAGCCTGCAAACATAAATACTGCAAGGCCTGCGCCGAAACCAAGGTAGATAATCCAGATGTTCCAAGGTGTGTTGAGGTTGAGCATATCAGCTGTCTGGGACAGTGTAAACATAACCATCTGGAATGGAACAACCATGGAGAATGCAAACAGGAAGTAAAGGCCCTGTGAAAATTTTGTTTTAACACGTGTGATGTACCAGGAGCACATTGCACAGAACAAAAGGATTGCAGCAACAGAAGTTACTGTGATAAACAAGCTGTAGCCAAGACTTTTCAAAAAGCCCTGGGCATTGATTGCGTTGATGTAGTTTTCAAGTCCTGCAAAGCTTTCTGCATCAGGAAGTTTGAAGGCTGTATTTGTAGAGATTGAACGTTCTTTTTTAAGAGAGTTAAAAAGAATCATTACAATCGGATATACATAAGCAATAGAAAGAATTGAAAGGATAATTGTCCATATGGTATTGGAGGTTTTTTCTTTTTGTTTAAGCATTACTGTTGTACCTCCTTGGAACGTGTTGCTTTAAGCTGTGCAAAGCTGATTGCTACAACAAGCAGACAGAACAGAACAGCTTTTGCCTGGCCGAGACCCTTCCACTGTGCGCCTGCGCGGGCATAGAAGGTGTCGTAGATGTTGAGAGCCAGCATTTCTGTAAGGTGGTTTGGTTCACCGCCTGTGAGAGCAAGGTTCTGGTCGAACAGCTTAAAGGAGTTTGTGAGTGTAAGGAACACACATACTGTGATGGAGGACATAATCATAGGAAGTTTAACTTTCCAGAATGTTGTCCAGGAGTTTGCACCGTCGATGGATGCAGCTTCAGTCAGGTCATCAGGAACATTTTGCAGACCTGCGATGTAGATAATCATCATATAACCAATCTGCTGCCATCCTGTGAGGATGATAAGACCCCAGTAACCGGCGTCGCTGTTGAGCATAAGCAGTGGCAGACCTGTGAGGGAAAGCACACAGTTGATAAGAATCTGCCAGATATAACCCAGAACGATACCGCCGATAAGGTTTGGCATAAAGAAGATTGTACGGAAAATGTTTGTGCCTTTGAGATTGCGTGTAAGCAAAAGTGCCAAACCCAGAGCAATTACGTTGATAAGGATAATTGCAACAACAGCATATTTTACGGTGAAACCGAAGCTGTTGAGGAAGGACGCATCGCTGAACGCTCTCTGATAGTTGCCGATGCCGATAAAGTTGGCGTTTTTAACCGTTGTAAACTGACAGAAGGAAAGATACAGACCTTCAGCAAACGGAATAACAAAGCCGATTATAAATGCAAGCAGCGTAGGCAGCACGAAGACAGGAGAATATTTCTTCAGCGCTTTTTCCATAAAAACGCTCCTTTCTTAATAAAATACAAAAAGGGACAGCAAGCGTATCTTGCTGTCCCTGTGTTTTTAAATTATTAATTAGTATTCAATTTGTTTTGCTTTAACTATTTAATTATTTAAATTAACCGTTAGCAAGTGCATATTCAGATGCCCAGCCGTCAACGAAAGCTGTTACAACTGCTGCCCAGTTGTCATCTGTCTGGTCTGCTGCGTAAGCTGTAAGAGCTGTACCAACGCCGTTTTTCCATTCTTCGGATGGCATTGTTGGGAAGTTCCAGCCAACAGGTGTTTTGCCAGCAGCGATCATAGCGTTTGCTTCCTGAACGAATTTGTTGTCAGCTTCAAGAGCTTTTGCGAATGGGATTACAAAGCCCATTTCTTTACACATGCCGTTAAGACCTGCTTCGCTTGTTACACATCAGTTAAGGAATGCAAGTGTTGCGTCGATGTCAGCCTGGCTTGCCTGGCTGTTTACGCACCAGTAGTTTTCAGAACCTGTGCAGAGACCCTGGTTAGCTTCGTCGCCAACGCCGATGTACAATGGAATCATTGTGAGGTCG
>JAGBFE010000127.1 GCA_018109965.1 Oscillospiraceae bacterium
ATATTCCTTACCCACGCGGACAGGAATCCAAAATGCTTCCACGCTTCACAGAACTCAAAAACTATATCTGGAATATGGTTTACAAAGAATATCTTGAAGTTCAGAAATAAGCATAATTATAAAATCATAAAAGTCATGCTGCTCACTTGTGAGCGGTATGACTTTTTGTTTTAAATGAGGTTAACAAACTGACAGGACGACCAATAAAAAAGTGAGTATTGACAAAATAAAAAAAGCCTTTTTGCAAAGACTCTTTTTTGTAGTATCTATTATCTGACTTCGACAATCAGCTTCATTGCGGTTTTGCTTTCGCCGTCAACCTCTACAGAGGAAAAAGCCGGAGAGCATACAAGGTCAATGCCGCTTGGAGCAACATAGCCTCTTGCAACAGCAATGGATTTGAGTGCCTGATTTACTGCACCTGCGCCAATGCCCTGAACTTCAACAATCTGTTTTTCTCTGATAATGCCTGCAATTGCGCCTGCTACAGAAACAGGGTTGGATTTGGATGAAACCTTCAGTACGTCCATTGGTAAAATTGTTCTCCTTTTAATAATCTGAATGATATGTACAAATGAAAATTTACAGGTTGATATAAATTGATTTGTAACAAATAACATTATAAACTATCAAGGTGAACGCCATTGGGTGCATTAGCTGAATTTTGAGTGAATTTTAGCTATCGAAACTGCTTTATTTGTTGTGTTGTCAATTTCAATCACAACGCCGTTTACAAAGCCTTCGCCCCTGGCAACATCAAATTTTACAGGGCAAAGATATTTTTGTTTTGTCACACAGGCTTCTTTTGACATGCCAAGCACGCTATCCAGTGCGCACACGCAGCCTGCATCACTGATATATGCAGTTCCGCCTGGCAGGATTTGTTCATCGTTGGTCTGCACATGGGTGTGTGTGCCGACAACAGCACTCACTTTGCCGTCAAGATAATGGGCAAGTGCATATTTTTCGCTGGTGGCTTCAGCGTGGAAATCTACAAAAATCGGCATATTGCCGTATTTTTTAATGATTTTGTCCATTTCAAAAAACGGTGAGCGGTTTGCATCAAGAAAAACTGTGCCGATAAGGCTTACCACACAAAGCTGATATCTGCCTGTGTCAACAACACATATACCGCAGTTTTCACTGTCGCAAAGGTTGAAGTTTGCAGGGCACAGCACATATTCGTTTTCTTCATAAAAATCAATGCCGCAGCGGCGCAGGGAATGGTTGCCCCCTGTGATTACATCAGCACCGCAGCCAAACAGAAAACGCGCATCATTTTCGGTTATACCTGTACCGCTTTTGTGGCTGTTTTCGCCGTTTACTATTGTTATGTCAGGTTTGTGTTCAGCTTTCAGCTCTGGCAAAGCTTTTGCCAGCAAATCCTGTCCGTTTTCGCCTACAACATCGCCGATAAAAAGAATTTTCATAGATATAACTCCGTGTAAATGTATAAAATAAGTTGTACAAGATGATGCCCGCATCATTCCGTGATATCTGCATACAAACAGATGGGTTTGGTAACCTGTCAGAATACCTTGTATAAAACAAGTATACCACAAACAAAGACAAACAAAAAGAGCAGCCTTAAAAAAGTGATTGTCCAACAAGAAAATATAACCCCGATTTCCAACACAAAAAGGCAGCTACATCGTCATCAACACTTGCATTACACAAAGTAGTGCTGCGTGTTTCTTCCTTGTATCAGCACTTTTTGTGCAAAAACGGGCAAAAATGTATCCCACCAAACATTTATAAATGCTTGGTGGGATATTTATGTTTTCTTGCAGGGCAGTCACTAAGACTGCTCATAATTTGTATATTCAGTTAAATTATTTTGCAAAGTCAACTGCACGGTTTTCTCTGATAACGTTAACCTTGATCTGACCAGGATAGTCAAGTTCGTTTTCAATTTTTGTAACGATATCTCTTGCAAGGATTGTAAGTGCATCGTCATCAACAATTTCAGGTTTAACCATAATACGAACTTCACGGCCTGCCTGGATAGCAAAGCTTTTTTCAACACCGTTGAAGCTGTTGGAGATTTCTTCCAGTTTTTCAAGACGTTTGATGTAGTTTTCAAGGTTTTCTCTTCTTGCACCCGGGCGGGCAGCGCTGATTGCGTCAGCAGCCATAACAACAAATGCAAGCGGTGTTTTTGCTTCTACGTCACCGTGGTGAGCCTGAATAGCGTGGATAACAGCAGCGCTTTCACGGTATTTTTTGGCAATTTCAACACCGATGGAAACATGTGTGCCTTCATATTCGTGGTCAAGGCCTTTGCCGATATCGTGCAAAAGACCTGCACGTTTTGCAAGGGTAACATCCATGCCAAGTTCGCCGGCGATAAGACCGGAAAGGAAGCTTACTTCCAAAGAATGTTTAAGCACATTCTGACCGTAGGATGTACGGTATTTGAGACGGCCGATAAGTTTTATAAGTTCTGGGTGCAAGCCGTGAACGCCTGCGTCCATAACTGCTTTTTCGCCTTCTTTTTTGATTGTAAGGTCAACATCTCTGCGTGCCTTTTCAACCATTTCTTCAATTCTTGCAGGGTGGATACGTCCGTCTGCAATCAGTTTTTCAAGTGTCTGTCTTGCAACCTCTCTTCTCACAGGGTCAAAGCTGGAGAGTGTGATTGCTTCAGGTGTGTCGTCGATGATAACATCAACGCCTGTTGCGGTTTCAAGGGCGCGGATGTTGCGGCCTTCACGACCGATAATTCTGCCCTTCATTTCGTCACTTGGAAGCGGTACAACACTTACAACAGCTTCCTGTGCGTGGTCAGCTGCACATCTTGCAATAACCTGAGTGAGCAAATCTCTTGCAAGTTCTTCGCAGTTTTCTTTGAGTTCGTTTTCGTAGTGGTTGATTTTCAGTGCCTTTTCATGGCCCAGCTGGTCATCAAGCTTTTCAAGAATCATAACTCTTGCGGCTTCTGTGGAAAGGCCGGAGATAACTTCCAGCTTTTCAATTTCACGCTGCTTAATCTGTTCAACTTCAGCAAGGCGTGCTGCAATAAGTTCCTGTTTCTGTTTTGCTTCAGCTTCTTTTTGCTCTAAATTTTCTGTTTTCTTGTCCAGATTTTCCTCTTTCTGAGTCAATCTGCGTTCCTGTCGTGAAATTTCACTTCTGCGTTCTTTAAGCTCTTTGTCGCTTTCCGCTTTAAGTTTAAAAATTTCATCCTTTGCTTCTAAAAGCGCTTCTTTGCGTTTTTGTTCTGCAGTCTTAATAGCATCATTGATCAATCTTTTTGCTTCATCTTCTGCACTTCCGATTTTTGCTTCGGCTGTTTTGCGTCTGTGAGAAATGCCAAGCTGGAAACAGATAAAACCAGCTACGGCAGCACCAATAACTGCTATCAAGGCTGTCATGCCGTATGATAACATAATGCTCTCCTTAAAAGTAAGACTAAATAGTATTAAATTATTTATAATATAATAAAGATAATAGTATCATAAATACATAACTACTCCATAATATTTTATGAT
This sequence comes from Oscillospiraceae bacterium, assembly GCA_018109965.1. Next base: position 3,492 of record JAGBFE010000127.1, read on the forward strand.
AATTTATTTATGTTGTCAAGAAATATCGGCATATATATTTTGTGAAAAAGAAAAAATATACATAAAAAACTAAATTTATTAAAATTTGACTCAATTGGTTGTATAATTAAAAATATTGACAAAAATATTTTGTAATGTTAATATATCCATATTAAAGCGATGACATGGATATGTCCCTTGGTTTTAAATCTTCAGAGAGCTTTTGGCAGGTGAAAAAAAGCGGTTGCACCAGTGGGATACCACCATACCAGCAGACACAGCGAACTGTGTACGGCCAGGACCGTTATATCCTACAAGAGCGGCAGAGAAATCTCTGCAATTCGGGTGGAACCGTGGGGATTTTACACACCTCATCCCGTTTGGGATGAAGGTGTTTTTTGTTTTTATACAGACCTCACCCTGAGTCTCAGATAATAAAATAACATACATATTAAAAAGAAAGGAATTTACTGCTATGATAAAAGTAACACTCAAAGACGGTAAAATTATCGAAGTTGCAAAAGGTACAAGCTATGCCGAAATCGTTAAAGGCATCAGCATGAAACTTTACAAGGAAGCAACAGTTGTAAGAGCAAACGGCGAACTTTGTGACCTGCGTGATGCAGCAAACGAAGATGTAGTGCTGGAAGTTCTCACATTTGATGACCAAGACGGCAAAAAAGCATTCTGGCACACATCCAGCCACGTGCTTGCACAGGCTATCCTCAAATTTATCCCTGATGCAAAACTCACAATCGGTCCTGCTATCGACAACGGCTTCTACTATGACATCGACACAGATGTGCTTATCGATGAAGCAATGATGGAAAAGCTTGAAAAAGAAATGAAGGAAATTGCAAAACGCGGCCTTGCAATCTCCCGTTTTGAACTTTCCAAAGAAGAAGCTCTGGCAAAATATACAGACAACGAATACAAAACAGAACTTATCAACGAACTGCCTGAAGGCGAAACAATCTCCTTCTACGAACAGGGCGGCGAGTTTACAGACCTTTGCGCAGGTCCTCATCTTATGACAACAAGCCCTATCGGTGCATTCAAAATTATGTCCGTTGCAGGTGCTTACTGGCGCGGCAAGAGCGAAAACAAAATGCTCAAACGTGTTTACGCAATCAGCTTCCCTAAAGCAAAGCAGCTGGAAGAATACCTTGTTCTCCTTGAAGAAGCTAAAAAACGTGACCACAGAAAA
>JAGBFE010000128.1 GCA_018109965.1 Oscillospiraceae bacterium
CGACAAAGCTGTTTATAAAACATATAGGCAAACTTTTGTTATATCTTGCGAAAACAGCTTTGCTAAAATAATTGTTCATAAAAAGAAAATGGGTGAACAATGTTCGCCCTGTATACCTGTATATAGCTTATTACAAAAAAATAGAACCGCACTCGATTGAGTGCGGTCCATTTTGGCTGGGGTACTAGGATTCGAACCTAGGGAATGTTGGAGTCAGAGTCCAATGCCTTACCGCTTGGCGATACCCCAAAACTTAACGCTCAATTATAATATCACATTATTTTTGATTTGTAAAGTGTTTTTTTGAAAATTTTTTAAAAAATTTTTAAAATTTTTTCTTCAGCCTTTTTACCTTTGCAATTATAACTTTTTGATTGTTTTTTACAATTTTTCTGATATGAAAGCACAACACAGTATCACAAAGTTTTATTAAAACAATCTGATACTGTGTGTATAGTCATATATTTATACTGAACCAGAATGTGCTGCCTTTGCCTTTTTGGGATTTTACACCGCATTCGCCGTTGTGTGCTTCCACAAAGGTTTTGACAATTGAAAGTCCAAGACCTGAGCTTTTGATATTTTTAGAGGTACTTTTATCGCCCTTGAAATATCGCTCCCATATATGCGGCAATAATTTTTCGTCAATACCGTCACCAAAGTCCCTGACTTCGATTTTCACTTTGCCGTCCGCAACACTTTGAACAACCTGTATTTCTTTTATATCCTTGCTGTGAACAACAGCATTTGAAAGCAGGTTGTAGAAACATTGGTTAAGCAATGTTCTGTCCGCAGTAATCTCGATTTCATTTGAATAGTCAAATGTTATTTTATAACCTTCACCTTTCAGCATTTCATTTGTATTATGAACCAGTGCACCTATGCTTTGAGTAAAGTTGTATCTTTCCAGATTAAGCTTTGCTGTGCCCGACTGAATTTTCGTAAGATTAAGCACATCATTAACCATACTGCTCAGACGTTTGGTTTCGTTGATAATAACCTGTGCATTTTCGGCCGAGTTTTCGCCCGGTATATCACGCATAACCTCGGCATATCCGCCAATCATTGTCAGCGGTGTGCGCAGGTCGTGAGATACGTTGGCAATAAATTCCCGCCTGAGCTTTTCAAGGTTGGACAGTTCCTCTGCAGTATATGCCATTGTTTCGGAAAGTTCCTTGATTTCGCGATAGCCTTCTGCAGTAAAATCAACATCATAGTTGCCCGATGCAAGAATCTTTGCCTGTTCGTTAATCTGAAGAATCGGTGTTGAAATACTTTTTGCAATAACAAGATTAAGTGCCGTAGCCAGGATAATTGTAATGATTGTTACATAAAGCAGAACCGTTCTGGATGTGTTGATAACCGAATCCACCGGTGCCGCCTGAGCGTTTACAAGAATAACGTAGTTGCCACCATTGCCATCAGGAATCTGATTTACAAAAACCATTGTTTTGAGGGTATTCTCGTTTTTAAAAAGTCTGAACTCACTGCTGTATGCTTTTGTCACCAGACGGTAGGTTGCATCTTCCTGTTCATATTCCAGAAAACGCTTTGTATCTTCCACACTTATAATATTGCGTGCAATATCAACCTTTTCATTATAAGGCATTTTGTGTATGACACAGTCTTTAGGACCATCAAGCGACTGTATCTGTTCCATATTGTTGTCAAGGACAATAATGCATACTTCCTTTTCTGCCACCTCTTCAACCAGTTTTTCGACAGGGATTTCATTATTGATTACTTTTGCTGTCATTTCGGCAACCTTTTGAGCTTCGCTCTTTTTTGCCTGCTTGTACATAGTGGTAAAAAAGCCAACCTGTAAAATCCATAAAACTGCAAGCAAAACCGCAAGAAATGCCATTATGTAAATATTTATTTTATATTTTATGCTGATATTTTTAAAAGAAAATTGTTTCATTGTGTGCTATCCTTCAAAGCGATAACCTATACCTCGCAGAGTTACTATAAGACTGCTGTAATCGCCTATATGTTTGCGCAGCAGTTTGATGTGTGTATCCAGTGTTCTGTCATCACCGAAAAATTCATAACCCCATATGTCTGTCAGCAGGCTTTCGCGGCTTACAGCAATGCCTTTGTTTCGCACAAGATAGAACAAAAGTTCGTATTCTTTTGGAGCAAGCACAACCTCCTGCCCGTCAATGATAACTTTGCGTGCGGTAAAGTCGATAACAAGTCCGTCCTTGCTGTAGGTTTCGTGGCCGTCTGATTTTTTGTTTGCAACACGGCGCATTATAACTTCAATACGCATCATAAGCTCTTTTGGCGAAAAAGGCTTTACAACATAGTCATCGGCTCCGATTTCAAAACCGTGAATTCTGTCGTACTCCTCACCTCTTGCTGTAAGCATAATAATAGGCACCTGTGAGAATTTGCGTATTTCTTTTGCCGCAGAAAATCCGTCAAGATATGGCATCATAATATCCATTACAACAATGTCATATTTTTCCTGACGGCATTTTTGTACAGCAACATCTCCGTTTTCGGCAGTATCAACACTGTAGCCTTCGTACTTTGCATATTTTGATATTAAAGTTCTGATGCCTTCTTCGTCATCACACACTAAAATTCTGTACATAACATTGCCTCCGTAAGCGTATATAATTATATTATCATATTTAATATTTTCTAACAACCTTAAGCACTGTTAAATAAAGCAGGCTTTGCGGTTTGTTCACATAAAATTCAGTTAGCACAAAACAAAAGGATATCTGAACTTATAATCAGATATCCTTTTGCTGTTAATAACAGTTTTCAGCTTATTTTCAATTTGTCAATATCTTAAACAGTAAAATATTTAATGACGGAACACTGTTCTGTCTTCCATATGCTGAGCCACAGTATACGGTTCCTGTTCATGACGTTCTTTTGAACGCGGTGAATAATACACCTGTGTGTCATCTGTTTCATCCTCGGCGTTTCTTCCTCTGGGATATGTTTCCATTTCTACAACGCTTGCCATTGTCTGGGCAAAAATATTGTCCACCACATCATCAAAATTCTGAGGATTTTTCATTTTCAGTGTATCTTTTTTGAGTATGCTTTTGTTTTTATCTCTTTTTTTATCTGACATAGACAATACCTCCTTTGGAAAGTATTATCCGCACAAACAAGGCAAATATGTATTTATGTAATTATTTGTCATATTCTGCCCTGTACACAAAAAGGACAGCAAAAGCTGTCCTTTTTAGATATTTAACATTCAGTTAAGTCAACGTACTGGTCACAGAATTTGCAGCGCACCTTGCCGTTTTCGCCTTTAACGTAGATAGGCATTGTTTCTTCTTCAGCATTTGTGATGCATCTGCCGTTTTTACATACATGGTCAAGTTCAACCACTTCATCGTGATGTTCTTCAACCTTGTCTGTGTCAAAATCTGTCATGCCAAGCAATGAAAGGATAAGCGCCATACGCACATAAACACCGTTGCCTGCCTGTTCAAAATATTTTGCTCTTTCGTCATCGTCAACTGCAAGTGTGATTTCGTTAACACGTGGCAGAGGATGAAGCACAGCCATATCTTTTTTAGCTGTTACAAGATGGTCAGGAGTGAGAATGTAGCTGTTTTTAAGACGTTCGTATTCTTCGATATCTTCAAAGCGTTCACGCTGGATGCGTGTCATATAAAGGATATCAAGTGCCGGCATTGCTGCGGAAAGGTCGGTAACTTCTTCAAATGTACATTCGGAGTTTTTGAGATATTCTTCGATGATATAGCCAGGCACTTTGAGTTCTTCAGGAGAGATAAATACAAAGTGGTTGCCTTTGTAGCGGGAAAGTGCTTTTACAAGGGAGTGCACTGTACGGCCGTATTTGAGGTCACCGCAGAAACCGACTGTGAGGTTGTCCAGTCTGCCGTGACGGCGACGGATTGTCATAAGGTCGGTAAGTGTCTGGGTTGGGTGATGATGACCGCCGTCACCTGCATTGATGATTGGGATTTTTGTGTACTGGCTTGCACGGAATGCTGCACCGTCTTTTGGATGACGCATTGCTATAATATCGGCATAATAGCTGATAACACTTACTGTGTCGCCAACACTTTCGCCTTTTGCTGCACTGGAGCTGCTTGCGCTGGAAAAGCCGAGAACTTTGCCGCCAAGACGCATCATTGCGGATTCAAAGGAAAGGCGTGTTCTTGTGCTTGGCTCAAAAAACAGTGTTGCAAGAATTCTGCCGTCACATTTGTGGGCATATTTTTCGCGGTTTTCGCAGATATCATCAGCTACATCAAGAAGAGCTTCTGTTTCTTTAACAGAAAAATACAAAGGGTCAATCAAATGTCGCATATAGGGCCTCCAAAAGTAGTAATTTATTAAAATATTTCTTCTAATAATTATATATAATTATCATCAGTTTATCAAGATGAAAAATTCAAATCAGAGTGTTGACAAATTGGTCTAACAATGTTAGACTAAATATAGTCTAACAGCATTAGACCAAATGAGGTGCAAAGGTATGAAACAGTTTAAATTAGGCGAAATGGAAATGGCTTTTGCCGAAATTATATGGGACAGTGCCCCTGTAACAAGCGGTGAGCTTGTAAAATTGTGTGAAGAAAAACTTGAGTGGAAAAAATCCACCACCTATACAATGCTTAAACGTCTGTGCCAGCGCGAAATTTTTGAAAATGACGGCGGCACAGTAAAGGTATTGATTTCAAAGGATGAGTTCAAAGCGGCACAGAGCGAAGAATTTCTGGACGAGCATTTCAGCGGTTCTCTGCCGATGTTTCTGACAGCATTTACAAAGCACAAAAAACTTTCGGCAAAGGAAATTGAGGAAATAAAAAGTCTTATAGACAACTATAAGGAGGATTAGCTATGGGACTTGGTTTGACTTTTAAAAAGATGCTGCAGCATTTTGTCAGTGAGCCTGATATGATAATCAGCAGCATTTCATTGAGTATAAAGGATATAGTTGAAATTCTGTATTTTTATTTTACAGAGTTAAGCCTTACTGCCTGCTATGTGATTCTGTTTATCCTTGCAGCAAGATATCTGCTGCGGAAGGCTCCTAAAATTTATTCCTACTCATTATGGGGTATTGTTTATTTCAAACTGGTTGCGGTTTTTAAATTTGATTTCTGGAAACACAGCTTTATCCCACAGACACAGATTGACAGAATATATCAGAACATCACCCCCGATTACTCTGCATTTTACGACACCGAGGCAGGCGTTGTAAGCATTGTGCAAAGCGAAATGGTTACATCACCTTCAATCACGCCAGTAACACCAATGTATATTCCTGCATTTATATGGTTTATCGGTGTTATTGTGCTGCTTTGTTTATCGTTTGGAGCTTTTGTACGTATTATGACCCTTACCGCAGGCACAAAGCAGAAACTGCACGATAATGTGTATGTATGCAAATATATATCATCACCTTTTGTGTACGGTTTGATACATCCAAAAATATTGCTGCCCGATGGTTTGACCAGACAGGAACAGCATTATGTAATCACCCACGAAAAAGTGCATATAAATCGTGGCGACCATATTATAAAGCTGTTTGCCTTTGCAGTCACCTGCATACATTGGTTTAACCCTTTGGTATGGCTGAGCTTTTTCCTTTTGGAAAAGGATATGGAAATGAGCTGTGATGAAAAGGTTATTTCGATACTCGGCAAAGAACATAAGCAGGATTATTCCCGCTGCATTTTATCCCTTGCAACTGGCAAAAGATTTGTACAGAAAGCGTATCTTTC
>JAGBFE010000129.1 GCA_018109965.1 Oscillospiraceae bacterium
AAAGTTACCTACCCAAAGGATAACTGTATTAATAAAAGATTGAGTAAATGTATTGTGCAGTGAAGCTGCTCTACGATCACCAATACCAAAAAGCAGTGTCTGATAGTTCTCCATTGCTACAAAATCACTTGCAGCATTACCATTGCCTTTAAAACTTAAAATAAAAGTATTGATCAATGGCCAGATCTGAAAGAACAAATAGACAATGAAAAATGGTGCGATGAACATATAGCCGTACTTGGCATAACTAATAGACTTAATACGACTTTGTGCTGTCGATGCCATTTTTAAACACGCCCTTTCAAAAATTTAGTAAAATAGTAGTAGAAAAATAGAAATAAAAATAAATATACACCTGCACAGCAGAATTTCGCCGTGCAGGTTGTACATTATTAAGTTAAGTTTGAATAATTATTTAAATTATTCAACTGTGATATCTGTAAGAGCTTCAGAAACCTTGTTCAGGAACTCATCAACGCAAGCATCCTCAGAATCGATTGTGCCTTCGCAATAAGCCTTTACAGCATTCTGGAGTTCAGTGTTGATAGTAGCATCATACTGAGTAGCAATGCTCATATCGATATTTGCAGCAGAGTCAGCCAGAACAGCGAGCTGATCCTGACCACCGAGCAGTGGGTTGCTGTTTGTGCCAGCAGCAATTGTGTTAGCCATTACAACCTTGTTGTTTACGAAGTCGCCCTTAGCGTCAACGTACTTCTGCATAGAAGTTGTATCAACTGTCATGTAGTACAGGAACTGACCAGCTTCTGTAGCGTTATCAGACTTAGGAGATACGCAGATCCATGTGCCGCCCCAGAACCAGCTTGTAGGACCAGCAACGATGTTGAACAGACCATATGTAGAACCTTCTGCACCCTCTTCGCCTTCAGCCTGAGACAGCTGTGAGCCAGCAGCCAGAGACCATGTTGGGAAGAAGAAACCGAATGTCTTGTTAGCCTGTGTACCAGCACTCATACCCTGTGGAAGCCAGTCATCTGTCCACTGAGAAGCTGTGCTGATGTAACCAGCGTCATAGTTTGTCTTTGCCATGTTGATGAAGTCACCGAGGCAAGCCTTTGAGTTGTCAGCTGTGATTGTGCCGTCCTGAACCCAAGCAGATGTTCTGTTACCGTTAGAGTATGCTCTCCAAACGCCGTCAACAGAGTCAGCCATAGCTGTCTTGCCTTCAGACTTTTCAGATACTGTAGCAGCTGTTGCCCAGAATGCATCCCAGTCAGAAATAGCAGCCTGCATATCTTCAGGAGTTGTAATGCCGAGGTATTCTTCAGCGAGGTCAGTTCTATAAGCATAACCACCAGCAGCAACCTGCCATGTAGCACCCTTAAGAACGCCGTTGTTATCCTTACCCATTGCTACTGTGTAGTCATATGCATTTGCATACATATCTTCAGTAATACCTACAGCAGACAGAGGAGCAGAATACTCATCGTTATTCTGGTAAGCCTTATTCCAGTCAGCATCGCAGAAGTACAGGTCAACGTCATCACCGGAAGCGAATACCTGTGCATACTTCTCGTTAGCTTCGCCGCCAAACATATCCGAACTGCATGCAAAAAGCAAGCGAAAGTCCGAATCCGCCGAAAGCTCCGAGCACAAACTCCATCAGCTTCCAGCCGTCAACAAGACCTTTTTTAAGCAGTTTATCAAGGAGATATTTTCCGTTTTTCAGCGGCAGGGCAACAAGCACATAGCCTTTCATCGCAACCAGCCAGCCGATTGCACCGAAAACAAATCCCGACGCCATCATCGAAAGCGTAAACCAGTCCCCTTTTATCACCGCCATTGTGACAAGCGAAACAATAAGAGCAACATTACTTCCCCACTCCTCACGGCGTGTGAGTGAAAAGAATATTTTGGGATAAATCTTCTTCTGTTTATCGTAGGGAGTGTTAAAAATATTATACCCTATTTTCTGTATCACGGGAATCAGCAGACATAATATCACCAAATCCCTTGCGGAATATAATTCGTGAGTCATCGACGCAAACGAAACACCGATAAATCCGCCACAGACGCAAAACCATAATGCACCCTTAAAAGAAAGACCTGTATACCCCTTTTTCGGATTATGGTCTGCTCTGCCTCTGTGAAGCACAAGTCCGATTGTTTCGCCGTAGGTTTCAGTGCCGCCGAAGGTCATACCCATAGCCGCAGCAGCGGCAGGAATCCAGAAATTCTCTCTGATTTCACCGCCCGAAAACCATGCAAGAATAAGACCTGCGTATGCACCGGGCAACATCGCTCCCTTTTCGCCGCCGATAACCGCACCTCTCATGCCCCATGCATAGCAAACGGCAAAGGTTGTTGCGGCAATACAGATTAAAGCAGTTGTTAAATCCATAATTCTCTCCTCCGTTAAGACTGATTATAACATACCGTGCCGAAAAATGATATGTTTTTCTGATTTTTTAACTTATCTCTTGCACACGGCAGATAAAATGTATATAATAAAATAAATCAAAATAAAGGAAGTTGTTAATATGGTTGATTCATATATCAAAGCTTTGGTTTCGTATGCCGCAAAAAACGGTATGATTGAAGAATGC
>JAGBFE010000130.1 GCA_018109965.1 Oscillospiraceae bacterium
ATATTCATTTTCAAGCATCAGCTTTCTCACACTGGAAGAATGAAAACGCAGGTCAATTACATCAACCTGTTCAAAATCATCTGTAAGGAATGGTACAAAGCAGTTTGCATAGCTGTCCTTGATTACAAGAATTTTACCTTCGCCATCACCTTTAATGGTGCTGAAACCGTTGTTGCCCTGCAAAAACATTGCGTATTTGTCGCGGACTTCAAGTTTTGAATAATCATAAATAGGGGACACAGTGCCCATAATTTCGATTTCGCTGTCATTTTCAATGTAGGTCATAACATCGGGTTTTACATTAAAGTTTTTGGATTTTGAATAGTGTGTACCCAAAAAGTTTTCAACCTCCACAAATGTGAACTCATCAGTACTGCGTGGGGCCAAACCGTTTGAAGTCATAAAATCAGCATATGCATAATATGCACCAAGACTTGTCCAGTGGTGGTCGGTTCTGTAATAGATGTATTCATCACTGTGAGCTTTGAGCACATCAGTAACATCCAGCAGGTTTTCATCACCAACAAGATTTTTCAGCTGATTTATAACAACGGATGCATCATTTACAGGAGAACCGGGTTTAACTTTGTCGGTCATAACAGAAGGAGCAGTTGGTACCAGCATAACGTCTATGTCGAATTCGGGATTGTTTGCAACAAACGCACCTATTGCATTTACGTTTTTGTCACGCTGTGCTGTATCAGCAGCAAGTACCTTGGTGAACAGATAACCGTCTTCACCATATACAATGCCGTTGTTTTCACCTTTGCCGAGTACAGATTCGCTTATGCTTTTAAGGCTTATCCAGCTGTTTCGCACAATAAAATGGTCTTCGGTGAAATCTTCGATTTTAGGTGTGTATTCATTGTTGATGAGTGCTTTAAGACTGAAAGCAGGGAATTTTGCAAGGTCTCTGTTTTCAAGTTCTGATGTTTCATACTGAGGAGAAAACAGGTCTGCAATGCTGAGTGCATACAAAAATACCGCAAAAAAGATTATAAGCGGGTATTTTTTTAAATTTTTAAATAAGTTTTTCATTTAAAATTACCTCCCGCTAAAATCTGAAATAGATAAATGGATTGTAGGTTGAATCCACAAGATAAGCGATTGACAAAAGCATAATAACTGTAAGCAATGGAATCATTACAAAGTTGTTATCCTTGAATTTGTCATAAAACTTGGTTGTAAGCGGTGTGGAACACAGAATACCTATAACAATGGAAACAATATAGCTGCCAAAGTAATAGCCAAATCTGGCATCAGGTGTAAAGCTGAACAGTGTGATAATAAAGTTGCCAAGTGTAGGCAGGTCTGTGATATAGAAGATTGCCCAGCCGATTAAGAAACCAAGAATAGTGTACACCCTTGCAAAAATCGGATGTTTCTGCAAAAATTTAAGCAAAAATACTTTTTCAACAGCAAGGAGCATAAAATAATACAAGCCCCAAAGCATAAAGTTCCAGTCTGCACCGTGCCAGAACCCTGTGAGAAACCACACAACAAGCATGTTGAGAATCTGTCTTTTAAGACCTTTTCTGTTGCCACCAAGAGGAATATATACATATTCCCTGAACCATCCGCTCAAGGTCATATGCCAGCGGCGCCAGAATTCCGTAATGCTTTTGGAAATATATGGCAGATTGAAGTTCTGTGGGAAATCAAATCCAAGCATTTTGCCAAGGCCTATAGCCATAAGGGAATAACCCGAAAAGTCAAAGTAAATCTGCAGTGCATAGGCGACAATACCAAGCCAGGCAAGCGGTGTGCCGACAGCAAAACCCATTGTTTCAATGTCAGTCCACAAAGCACCAACATTGTTTGCAATGAGCACCTTTTTGCCCACACCAAGAATAAACCATCTTATGCCTTCGTTTATGTCGTCAAGTGTGATTCTGCCCTCATATGTGTTGAGTTTTTCGTTGATATCTGTGTATTTAACAATAGGGCCTGCAATAAGCTGCGGAAACATTGTAACAAAGGCAGAAAAGTTGATGATGTTTTTTTCTGCGGCAACCTTGCCTCTGTAAACATCAATTGTATAGCTCATTGTCTGGAAGGTATAAAAACTTATACCCAAAGGCAGAGTTATATGCAAAAGCGGAATATTTGTTCCAAAGAAATTGTTGATATTTGCAATAAAGAAATCGGTGTATTTAAAGAACAGCAGCATACCAAGATTAAATACCATTGAGCAGGCGAGGCATATCTTTTTTATTTTCTGATTGTCACGGTTTCTTTCAATTGTTCTGGAAGCGAAAAAGTCAACAACTGTACTTGCTATCATAATAGGAAAGTACTTAACTTCACCCCAGGAATAAAATATCAGGCTGGCAATAGTGATAATACCGTTTTTGTATTTGTAGGGCACAATGTAATATATAAGTAAAACCACAGGTAAAAACCTGAACAGGAAAAATATATTACTGAAAATCAAAATCTGGTCCTCCGGATTTATAAACTACAAAAAAGTCGGAGTCGCTTATAACTCCGACTTTTTATTTATTCACATTGGATTATTTGAATGCTTCATCAATTGCAGCATCAACAGGTACGTAAGCTGCGTCAACGCCTTCGTCTTCAACAACTATTGCGTCACCAAGGATAGCAAGTACAACGTAGTTGCCTTTTACAACAATTCTGCCTGCTTTTGCTTTTTCGTACTGTGGTGCAAGATAAAGTTCAAACTGTGCAGCAACATTGTCTCTGTATGCTTCCAAAGCTGTTTTTACAACATCAACTTTGCCTTCAGCTGCTTCAATTACGATAAGGCGGTCAGCGGAAACGTTTGCCATGCTGTATTTGCCTGCCCAGCTTGCCATATCTTCTGCATTGATGCCAACCATCATTGTGAGTTCTTCTTCAGTGAGGTCGCCTGCCATTGCAACAGGAACAGCTTCGTTGATTTTTGTAACGATTTCGTTTACATCATAGGAAGCTTCTGTTTCTTTGCCACCGCAAGCTGTGAAGAGAGATACGGAAAGGGCAAGAGCCATAATAATTGATAATACTTTTTTCATCTTTTAACTTTTACTCCTAAAATTAAATTTAAAGTTAGCTTTCTTAAGCATTATTATGATATCACAATAAATTACTTAGTCAATCAATTTGTAAAATTTTCACATGCTTTTTACTTTTTAACCACAAATTCGTCAACCAACACCAATGTTGTGTCACCGCTCTGCACGTTAGGAACAATGCTTGTAAGCAAAGTTTTAAAGCTGCCTGTGGACTGTGTTGCGCCTGCAACAACGTCTACTGCACTGATTTTGCCGCTTTCAAGGAACTGATTGATAAGGTCAGAATTATATTTTGCAGGATATGTACCTACAATTGGTTCCATTTCGTTTTTGTAACTTTCGCTTTCACTTTTAAGGGAACCGTCTTCCATATTCACAGAGTCAAAAACCAAAGATTCTATTTCACCGTCTGTAACAGTGATTTCAATATAGTCTTTCCAGCCGTACACGTCAAAATCCTTGTACTCTGCACGGTATGTGCCGTCTTTGAGATTTGTAAAAGAATCGCTGGAACATGCAGTCAGTGTCATAATGCACATTGCACACACAGCAATCAGTTTTATAAATTTTTTCATAAAATATAACATCCTTATTGTATTTGTCTGAAGAAAATCTTCAAAAAAGTCTTTACCCAATAGACTTTAAAATGTATCATGACATAATTAGATACGTTATCATTATATAAAACAGGGGATGATTTGTCAAACAAAGGCGAAATTGTTAACAATTTGTTTACATATTATTATATATGTAAAAATATATTTATTCTATTGACATTATCCTGTTAACCTTTTAAAATATAATAATGCGAAAATATGTGCTATTATTGTGAAAAAACAAATTATCACGGATATGCCACAATTTTTTTACAAAGTTTACACTGCAAAAGGTGTAATATAATCTGCAGAAAGGAAATGATTATGTCAAGGAACAAAACCAAAAGAATGACAACAATAGCAATGCTGTTTGCACTTGCAATTGTTCTGTCTTTTGTCGAAAGCCTTATAGCACCTATGTTTGCACTGCCGCCGGGGATAAAACTTGGGCTGGGCAACATTGTTGTTATGTACTGTATGGTTTATCTTGGGTTTTCAAGTGCTGTGCAGATTTCGGCACTTAAAGGCTTCTTTTCCTTTCTTACAAGAGGCTTTACAGCCGGTGTGCTCAGTTTTACAGGCGGTATGTTTTCTGTTATCATTATGTTTTTGCTGCGCAAAGCGTTTGGTGATAAGATAAACTACTACACTTTATCTGTTTTCGGCGCACTTTTTCACAACATCGGTCAGCTTACAGCATTTTCACTGATGTTCCAGAACGCTGCTCCGCTGGCTTATCTGCCGGTACTCACAGTTTCAGCGGTTGTTATGGGTCTTGTTACAGGTGCAACCTTAAAGGTTGTTATCCCTGCTCTCAAAAGACTTTGATTTTATAAATTATATTTTTAAGGAGATATATAAAATGACTATTAAACCATTGTTTGACAAGGTTGTTCTTCAGAAACCTGAAAAGAAAGAAACAACAAAAAGCGGCATCATCCTTGCTGCAGCAGCAAAGGAAGAACCGGAATTTCTCGAAGTTATTGCGGTTGGTGACGGTGCAGTTGTTGAAGGTGTAAAACAGCCTATGATTGTTAAAGTTGGCGACAAGGTTCTGCTTGGCAAATTTGCAGGCACACAGGTTGAAATCGACAAAAAAGAATACACAATTGTATCTCAGGAAGATATTCTTGCAATTGTTGAATAATAAAAGGGAGATAATCACAAATGGCTAAAATTATTGTTTACGGTCAGGAAGCCCGCGAAAGCCTCCAGAAAGGTATTGACACACTTGCCAATACAGTTAAAATCACACTTGGTCCAAAAGGCCGAAACGTAGTGCTTGAAAGAAAATTCGGTTCACCTCTCGTAACAAATGACGGTGTTACAATTGCAAAAGAAATCGAAATCGGTGATCCGCTTGAAAATATGGGCGCACAGATGCTTCGTGAAGTTGCAACAAAAACAAACGATGCAGCAGGCGACGGCACAACAACAGCAACAGTTCTTGCACAGAGCCTTGTAAGAGAAGGTATGAAAAACGTTGCTGCAGGTGCAAACCCAATGGACATCAAACGCGGTATGGCAAAAGCCTGCGAAGCTGCAACAAAAGCAATCATTGCAAACAGCCAGGAAGTTAGCGGCTCTGCAGATATCGAAAGAGTAGCAACAGTTTCTGCGCAGGACAACTATGTTGGTAAACTCATTGCCGAAACAATGGAAAAGGTAGGCAAAGAAGGCGTTATCACAATTGAAGAATCCAGAACAGCCGAAACTTTCTCCGAAGTTGTTGAAGGTATGCAGTTCGAACGCGGTTACCTCACACCATATATGGTAACAGATACAGACAAAATGGAAGCTGTTATCGATGATGCTCTCATTCTTGTTACAGATAAAAAGATTTCCAACATTCAGGAAATCCTCGGTTTGCTCGAAGAAGTTATCCAGACAGGCAAAAAACTCTTTATCGTTGCTGAAGATATCGAAGGTGAAGCACTCAATACACTTATCGTTAACAAACTCCGCGGTGTATTCACTTGCATAGCAGTTAAAGCACCTGGCTTTGGTGACAGAAGAAAAGAAATGCTCCAGGATATCGCAGTGCTTACAGGCGGTGTGCTTATCAGCGAACAGACAGGTTATGACCTTAAAGAAGCAACAGTACAGATGCTTGGCCGTGCACGTCAGATTAAAGTTACAAAAGAAACAACAACAATTGTTGACGGCGGCGGTTTGAAAGAAGATATCCAGGCAAGAATTGCACAGCTCCGTGCACAGATGGATGCTGTAACTTCTGACTTTGACAGAGAAAAACTTCAGGAACGCATTGCAAAAATTGCAGGCGGTGTAGCTGTTCTCAAAGTTGGTGCTGCTACAGAAGTTGAAATGAAAGAAAAGAAACTCCGCATCGAAGACGCTCTCGCTGCAACAAAAGCTGCAGTTGAAGAAGGTATCGTTGCAGGCGGCGGTACAGCTCTTATCAACGCTATTCCTGCTGTTAAAGAACTCAGCGAAACACTTGCAGGCGACGAAAAAACAGGTGCTAACATTGTTCTCAGAGCATTGGAAGAACCTGTACGTCAGATTGCTGCAAACGCAGGTCTTGAAGGCAGTGTTATCATTGACAAAATCATCACATCCGGCAAAGTAAACTATGGCTTCAACGCTCAGACAGAAGTTTATTGCGATATGATTGAAGAAGGCATTGTTGACCCAACTAAAGTAACACGTTCTGCACTTCAGAATGCAACAAGTGTTGCTGCAATGGTACTCACAACTGAATCCCTTGTTGTTGATGAACCAGAAAAAACACCTGACCCTGCAGCACAGGGTATGAACCCAATGTACTAATTTAATAAGCACACACCCTGCACATATTTGTTCTGTGCAGGGTGATTTTTTAAAATAATTTAACTTTGGTATTAAAATTAACAATTTAGTAACAATTAAAGATAATAATAGTGATATTATTAAATATACAAATGGTTTTGAAAACTATTTACTAAAGTCTGTGAAAACAGATTGGAGTACTGAGAGGATTATTGATATGAACAAAAATATTGTCCTGCTTGCCGAAACAGGTTCTGATATAACACCGGAAATTGCGGCAAAATATGGCATTTACATTGTACCTATGCATGTGCAGATGGGTGATATTACAAAAGATGATGGTGCGTTCCCGCCGGAAGAGGTTTGTGAATACTACGAAAAAACAGGCAAGGTGCCAAAAACAAGCGGTTCCACACCTGAAGACTTTGAAATTATTCTGGACAAAATTCATGCAGATCATCCGGACAAGCAGATATTTTATCTTGCTTATTCAGCAGTTACAACCTGTTCCTATCACAGCTGCTGCATAGCAAGCGAAAACCGCAGCTATGTTACCTGTTTTGACACCAAACAGGTTTCGGTAGGCCAGGCTGCATTTGTTATCGAAGTTGCAGAATATCTCAATGCAAACCCCGATGCAGCAATTGAACAGGCAGTTGAATTTGCACAATCACTTATGGAAAAAGTGCATATGGCATTTATCCCTGACAACCTCGATTATCTCCGTGCAGGCGGCCGTGTAAGCAATGTTGCGGCACTTATCGGCAATCTTATCGGTCTGCATCCTTGTATCGAAATCGAAAACGGCTATCTGCTTGCCAAAAAGAAATACCGCGGCTCCTTTACAAGAGTACTGCCGCAGCTTATAAAGGAACACACTGAAAAATTCGGTCTCAGCAAAGAAAAACTTTATCTTATCTGGACACCTGGTTTCGATGATGAGCTTAAAACAATTTCAGAAAATGCAGCCAGGGAACTTGGATACAAACAGGTTATCTGGATGAAAACAGGCTGTGTAATCACCTGTCACGGCGGCAAGGGTGCATTTGGGATAGTTGGTTTTAACTGATAATTATATATAAACAAAAATCCACCGATGATTTATTTCATCGGTGGATAAGTTTTTATGGGGATGTTTTACTGATTGTCAACTATTATTGTCTGGGTATTGAAGGCAAAATCTGTTTCGTTTGATTCCACGACATCCATAATCATATACTGTATTTCTTCTTTAAGCGCAAAGAAGTCAGCAGCCCCTGTCAGATATGTGTGATACTGTACTACAATATCAAGGCTGGAGGCATTGAAATTGTCAAACCATACCATGATATTGTCTTTTTTGATGGAATCATATTCCATAAGCTTTGCTTTTATCTCGTCACATACCTTCTGTAATGTATCTTTTTTGGTACCATAAACAAGACCAATGGTAATTCTTGTTTTTCGCACATTCATTTTTGTCCAGTTTGTTACACTGTCGCCGC
>JAGBFE010000131.1 GCA_018109965.1 Oscillospiraceae bacterium
ATCGACTTTACAGTAAACAAAGGTGATGTTATCTCCATCATCGGTGCTTCCGGCAGCGGCAAAAGTACATTGCTGCGCTGCATTAACCTTTTGGAAACTCCGACAAGCGGTCAGATTATCTATGACGGCAAGGACGTTGCAACAGGCAAGGTCAATGCACCGGAATACCGCAGCCATGTTGGTATGGTGTTCCAGTCTTTCAACCTTTTCAACAATATGACAGTGCTGGAAAACTGCATGGTTGGTCAGATAAAGGTTCTCAAAAAAAGTAAGGAAGAAGCAAAAGAAGCTGCTATGTACTATCTGCAAAAGGTAGGCATGGCACCTTATATCAACGCAAAACCACGTCAGATTTCCGGTGGTCAGAAACAGCGTGTGGCAATTGCTCGTGCACTTGCAATGAACCCGGAAATTCTTCTATTTGACGAACCTACATCTGCTCTTGACCCTGAAATGGTTGGCGAAGTTCTGAGTGTAATGCAGGCACTTGCCCACGAAGGCATGACAATGTTGGTTGTAACACACGAAATGGCATTTGCCAAAGATGTAAGCAACCGTGTTGTATATATGAAAGAGGGTATTATCTGCGAAGACGGTTCACCACAGCAGATTTTTGAAAACCCACAGCGACAGGAAACAAAGGATTTCCTTTCCCGATTTATCAACAAATAACATCGACTGTCTCCTTTGTAAAAGCACAGTCCCCAAAACAGCACTTTTGTATTCTTATACACAAGTGCTGTTTTATTGTTTTGAACAATAAAAGTGCAAAAACCGTTTTTGATGCAGATAAAGCAGTTTGTAAAGGAATACACAGATAAAATGGTTTTTATGATATTGACTATGAGTATTCAAAATTATATAATATAAGTTAAGGTTTTTATAACATTTCACTAAAAGGAAAGATATATTATGAAAAGAACAGAAATCAAACAGCTGTTTGTGAACATGCCTGCTGACGGCGCTGTTGTTACAGTTGAAGGCTGGGCAAAAACCGTTCGCGACAGCAAAAACATCGGTTTTATCGAACTCAACGACGGCAGCTGCTTCAAAGGCGTACAGATTGTTTTTGAACAGGCTAAAATCGAAAATTATACAGAAATTGCAAAAAGCGGTGTTGGCACAGCTTTTGCAGTAACAGGCAAGGTTGTTCTTACACCAGAGGCAAAACAGCCACTGGAAATCAACGCTGACACAATCGAAGTTATCGGCACCTGCCCAAGCGAATACCCATTGCAGAAAAAGCGTCACACAGTTGAATATCTGCGTACAATGCCACATCTTCGTCCAAGAACAAACCTGTTCAGTGCAGCTTTCCGTGTAAGAAGCACAGCGGCATTTGCTATCCACAAATTCTTCAACGAAAACGGTTTTGTTTATATGAACACACCTCTCATCACAGGTTCTGACTGTGAAGGTGCAGGCGAAATGTTCCAGGTTACAACACTTGACCTCAACAATATTCCAAAAACAGAAGAAGGCAAAATTGACTTCGCACAGGACTTTTTTGGTCAGGCAGCAAACCTCACAGTTTCCGGCCAGCTTGAAGGCGAAGCAATGGCTATGGCATTTGGCAAAATCTACACATTTGGTCCAACATTCCGTGCAGAAAACTCCAACACACCACGCCACGCAGCAGAATTCTGGATGATGGAACCTGAAATGGCTTTTGCAGACCTTAA
>JAGBFE010000132.1 GCA_018109965.1 Oscillospiraceae bacterium
ATCTGGAAGACGGTTTTGGCAGTATGTTTGATGATGAACTTGAAAGCTGCAAAGACGGTGCAAGTGCCGTGTATAAAATAAACGGCGATAAATTTGAATTTATAGGAGAGGTGGAATAATATGAAAAAAAAGATAACACTTTTCCTGTATATTGCATTTGTGGTGGCATTTTTACTTGAAGGAGTTGTTCATTTTGCATATGACAGAATAAAAAAGCCTCCTGAAGAGGTAATTGACTACTCTAACTTTGAAATTGTCAATATGAAACAGATTGATGAAAATACATTTTTATCTGTTACAAATGACCCGTATTTTGAAATGATAGACGGGGACAGGTACAAAATACATACAGTAAAGTATATTCTCAAACAGGACACAACGGGTTCAAGAAGTCTGTATTATACAACATCAAAAGAACCTATGTATTCGGGAAAGAATATGATTGTTGCCAAAGAAAGCGGAGACAATGTTTTTGAGTTTGTCCTGCCTATGCGGCAGATTCGCAGGATAAGACTTGATATGTCGGGCACATTCAACGAAATTATTGCGGTTGAAAGTATCATAATTAACTACCGCCCGGATTTTGCAGATTATTTTTCTGTTACAGCAATGGATATTGCAAAATTTATCTTTCTGCCGCCCGTTATCTCTGCGGTGATTTTGTACTTAATGGATTTGTTCCGTTACTATGTAAAAAAGGAAAGAGAAAATATATAATTAAAAACACAGCAGTCTGTTTAAAAGCAAAACAGGTTGATGTATTTTATTGTAATTGTTGTGAGAAATTGGTGTTTTTTGGTCGTATCTGTTTGACATAAGCTGCTATATATATTAAAATATAATATTGGATACATATAGTTTGGTATATGTTTAATTATGTCAAATACGCTATACGGCAGCATAAGCCGTGAAGAATAAAGGAGATATAATGGCTTTATTTGAAAAAATCTTTGGCAGTTATCAGTCAAAAGAACTCAAAAAAATTGAACCTATAAAAAATGAAGTTCTTGCTTTGGCTGACAAATATAAGGCACTTTCTGATGCAGAACTTAAAAATCAGACAAATGTGCTTAAAGAAAGACTCAGCAATGGTGAAACTCTGGATGATATTCTGCCGGATGCTTTTGCGGTTTGCCGCGAAGCAGCAACACGTGTGCTGGGTATGACACATTATCCGGTGCAGATTATCGGTGGTATTGCGCTGCATCGCTCCAACATTGCCGAAATGAAAACAGGTGAAGGTAAAACCTTGGTTGCAACACTGCCTGTTTATCTCAATGCGCTTACAGGCAAAGGTGTTCATGTTATCACAGTTAACGACTATCTTGCACGCCGAGACAGCCAGTGGATGGGCAAACTTTACAACTTCCTTGGCCTCAGTGTAGGCCTTTGTGTGCACGGAATGAAAAACGACGAAAAACGTGCAGCATACAACTGTGACATCACATATGGTACAAACAACGAATTCGGCTTTGACTACCTGCGTGACAATATGGTTATCTACAAGGAAAATATGGTACAGCGTGGCTTCAACTTTGCTATCGTGGACGAAGTTGACTCCATCCTCATTGACGAAGCCCGTACACCGCTTATCATTTCCGGTCAGGGTGACAAATCAACCGATATGTACAAGGTGGCAGCAAGCTTTGCACGCAGCCTTTCCTATTTCAGAGTTGCAGAACACGACTCCAAAGAAGAAATGGACAATGTTACACAGGATGTAATTATCGACGAAAAGGCAAAAACAGCTACACTGACACAGAACGGTATCAAAAAGGCTGAAAGATACTTTAATATCGAAAACTACGCTGAACAGGAACATCTTACCCTTCAGCATCACGTTAACCAGGCCATCAAGGCTCAGGGTATTATGAAACGTGACGTTGACTATGTTGTTAAAAACGGTCAGGTTGTTATCGTTGACGAGTTCACAGGCCGTCTTATGGAAGGCCGCCGTTATTCCGATGGTCTTCATCAGGCTATTGAATCTAAAGAAGGCGTAAAGGTTGAACGCGAAAGCAAAACACTTGCAACCATCACATTCCAGAACTATTTCAGAATGTACAAAAAGCTTGCAGGTATGACAGGTACAGCCCTCAGCGAAGCAAACGAATTTCTGGAAATTTACGGTCTTTCCGTGCTTGAAATCCCAACCAACAAACCAATTGCACGTATTGATATGAACGACGTGGTTTACAAAACCGAAAAAGCAAAATTCAATGCAGTTGCAGATGATGTTGCACAGGCACACGCAAAAGGTCAGCCTGTTCTGGTTGGTACAATTTCCATCGAAAAATCCGAAGAACTCAGCCGTCTGCTTAAAAACAGGGGCATAAAACACGAAGTTCTCAACGCTAAACATCACGACAAGGAAGCCGAAATTGTTGCACAGGCAGGTAAAAAAGGTGCTGTTACAATTGCAACAAATATGGCAGGCCGTGGTACCGACATTATCCTTGGCGGTAACGCAGAGTTTATGGCTAAAAACGATATGCGCAAGCAGGGTTACACCGAGGAAATGATTGAACACGCAAACAGCTTTTTTGATACAACAGATGAAGAAATCCTTGCAGCAAGACAGGTTTATGCCGACCTTGTTGCAAAATACAAGGCACAGCTTGCACCTGAAGCACAGGCTGTAAGAGAATCGGGCGGTCTGCTTATTCTTGGTACAGAACGTCACGAATCCCGCCGTATCGACAACCAGCTCCGTGGCCGTGCAGGCCGTCAGGGTGACCCTGGTGCAACACGCTTCTATGTAAGTATGGAAGATGACCTTATGCGTCTTTTCGGCGGCGACAGAACAAGCGCAGTTATGGAAAAACTGGGCTATGACGAAACAATGCCAATCGAAAACAAAATTATTACAGGTTCTATCGAAAACGCACAGAAAAAAATTGAAGGCCGCAACTTTGATGTTCGTAAAAACGTTCTCAATTACGACGATGTTATGAACAAGCAGCGCGAAATCATCTACAGCCAGCGCCAGAGTGTTCTGGAAGGCGAAGATATTTCCGAAAGTCTGCACGAAATGGTTACAGGTTCAATCCAGCTTAATGTAAACACCTTCTGCTCCGGCAATCAGCCTGAACACTGGAACCTTGCATCACTGCGCAACACATATCTTGGCTGGCTGCTCAATGATGAAGAACTCAGATACACAGATGAACAGCTTAAAACACTTAAAAGCGAAGATATCTGCGACTACATCACAAACAAGGCACTTGCAATCCTCAAACTGAAAGAACAGCAGATAGGCAGCGAAAATATGCGCGAGCTGGAACGTGTTGTTCTGCTTAAAACAGTTGACTCCAAATGGATGGAACATATCGACGCAATGGACGAACTCAAAAAAGGTATCGGTCTGCGCAGCTACGGTCAGCACGACCCTGTAAGCGAATACCGCGTTGAAGGTTTCAATATGTTTGACGAAATGATTGCAAACATTCAGGAAGAAACAACAAAGCTTCTCATTATGGCAAACCTTGCAAAACCGGTAAAACGCGAAGCGGTAGCAAAAGAAACAGGCACAAGCGGCGGCGGTGACAACTCCGTAAAACGTCAGCCAATCAGACGTGCAGCTGACAAAGTTGGCCGTAACGACCCTTGTCCTTGCGGCAGCGGCAAAAAGTACAAAAAATGCTGCGGCAGAACAAGTGCTGATAAAGATGAAGAATAATTGAAACAGCATATTGAGCAGCAATACAAAACCAACAGGCACAGCAGTTTTCTGATGTGCCTGTTGTTGTATACCCAATAAAATTATGATAGGATAAAATCAGTTAGAAAAATTTGAATTTGACGAATAGATAGAAATTGAGGAATTATTTATGAAATATAAAAGAATAATCAGTCTATTATTGGTTGTGGCGATGGCATTGGGGATGCTGTCTGGCTGCGGCAATAATCAGTTGGGACAAACAAATTCCACACAGAGTGATAATCTTGCCACTGAAAATAAATTAGAGATAATCGATGAGTTGGATATTTCTGACTTATGGAAACAGGAACTTTGCCATGCTGTACAGTTGGGTATGCCGATGGATAAGGTTAAACAAGACAAGGTTTCCGGAAAAGAAATGATGGAACTACTGGACTGGTTTATAAATTATGCAGCTGCGGAGAAAACAGACAGCTGGAAAGAACAATTTCCCACTATTAGAGAAAGCAACGCTCAATTGTCACGCTTTGATGCCATGACAGCTTTGTTTCTTGCAGCAGAGCATGTTGGTGGCGAGTATGCAAGTCATAATTACGGAATTATGGAGATGTCTGAAGGAATAAACCACAGTTGGGATGCAGATTATGTCTCATGGAATCTGTTCGGCGGA
Organism: Oscillospiraceae bacterium; assembly: GCA_018109965.1. The sequence goes on from JAGBFE010000132.1 coordinate 4,332, forward strand.
TTTGAGGCACACGGGCAATACAGCTGCGGTGCGTTTGGTGAGGGGTATCTGGATGGTGCCGCTTACTATTACAATCTTGGTCGTGCATCCTATTTCAGCGGTGAATACCCGTTCCCGCTGGACACGGATATAAACTCCTTTGCCTTTGACGTTCCTCCCACCTATGCCGATGCTGTACTTGCAGTTGTGCGTTTGATTTCATCCACCGATGCTGACTTGTTTGCTTCGGAACCTACAGAAATAGAAATAGAATATTTGGATATAGCAAATGATAAGCGAGAACAGATTCATACATCTGCTACCGACATTACAGATACTATTTCTGGAACAATTTATTATGTTTCTAACGATGGTTCCGATAAAAATGATGGACTTTCTCCCGAAACAGCTTGGGCTACACCACAGTATGCGTTATCGAAGCAACTTCGCCCGGGAGATGCTGTGCTTCTTAATCGTGGTGATTCGTGGATAATCAAAGCCAGTGATGCATTTGGACTTACTTCATCTGCTCTTATAGTGCCAGAGGGTGTAGTGCTTGGTGCATATGGAACCGGAGAAAAGCCACTTCTGCGAGGTGCATTGGAAGATGCGAATAGTGTTGAATTTTGGGAATTATATTATGAACAAGATGGAGTGAAAATCTGGAAAGCAATACAGTCAACTTATTATTGTCCGATAATTGTTTTCAATCATGGTGAGGAGTGGGCTTCTCCCGTTATGCCACATATGGATGCAAATGGTCAGTATTTGTCCGAAGATGGTACAGTTTTTAATGTTACTAATGAATTCGCCAAAAACTTACAGTTTGCTTCCCTTTTGGATATGGCGCAATTGGGTGCAAATACAAACATCGAAAATAGCGCCGTAAAGGGAGAGTTGTATCTGAGATGCGATAACGGCAATCCAGCCGAAGTATTTGAAGATGTGGCCGTTCCACAAGCTGCAAGTGGTCTTGTACTTCGCACCAATGCAACTATCTGTGATATCGCACTTCGCTATTTTACCTGTAATGGTGCGTTGATGGATGGATATGACGGTTTGCACTCACAAAGTGTATTAAACTGTGAGGTGGCTTGGTGTGGCGGTCTGCTTAAAGGATACGTTGAAAATCATCTTGGTATTTTTGAGCCGAGTGCTGCCGGTGGAGCATTACAGATTTCTTCAACTAACGTAACCGTAACAGGAAACCATATTCATCATTGCGGTCCTTTTGGACTGATAGTCGCTATTCATAATAATGCTGACAATCCTTCTTCCTGTATTTTACATTTTGAAGATATTTATGTTGCAAACAATCTGATTGAGTGCTGCGGAAGCGGAATACATATGGGTGATTATGCAGATGGGGATATTCCGGGTACAAAAGGATATATCACAAACTTAGTATTTGAGGATAATCTGGTTATGTACTCAGGTCAAGGATGGGTTCGTGAAATGGTATGGCAGGAAACTGGCGGTAGCAGTGCCAATCTGTCTGCATTTGAAACAAATGATTCCGCCATTGATAATGATGGTATTTATATTCGCAACAATACTTTTTATAAAAGTGCGTTTGCCTTGTTTTCTCTGTCAGAATATCATTTGGATCGAAGCACTCCCGTGAATGCATTGCCTGTCTTTTCAGGAAATACTTATGTTCAATATTCGAACAAACCTATCTTGCAAAAGAATCGTTCGACAGAGGCGTATTATCCTTCCGAGGACACGATAAAATCTGTTCTCGGTGATCAAACCGGTAGTTTAGTGATTGTCGAAAGATAGGCTATTTCAAAATTATATAAAACGGCAGCAACACCCTGCAAGACAAAATCTTGCAGGGTGTTTTACTGTCAGAATATATGTAAGACCGCAAGGCAGGTTGCCCTGCGGTGTTGGTTTCCTATGTCGTGATTAGTAAGTAATGATTGTGGAGGTAAGCCATTCTTTGGCTTATCGCCCTTGTCTGATTAGGAGCAAAGCAAAGAAATACCGTCAATGGCAGTGCGGCACTGTTTATTAAGACCATTGACGGTGTTTTTGTGCTTTGCTATGGAAAAACTTCTCTGTAAGTGCTACAATTATTTGCGATATTTGTGTGCGGATTTTGCATTTACTTATATTTGATTTATCCTTACGAGGAAAGCGAGGAATGATTATGAAACATAATCGATGGTTGTGTTTGCTGTTGGTTGTTATGATGATATTGGGGTTGTTGTCAGGTTGTGGCGATAATAAAGCGGCGCAATCAAACTCTGCGCAGGAAACTTCTACCACCAAAAATCAGTCAGAAATAATCAATAATTTGGATATCCCTGATTTGTGGAAACAAGAACTCAATCATGCTATACAACTTGGTATGCCGATGGATAAGATTCAGCAAGACACAATTTCCGGAAAAGAAATGATGGAACTGCTGGATTCGTTTGTAAATTATGCAGCTGCGGAGAAAACAGACAGCTGGAAAGAACAATTTCCCGCCATTAGAGAAAGCAACGCTCAACTGTCACGCTTTGATGCCATGAC
>JAGBFE010000133.1 GCA_018109965.1 Oscillospiraceae bacterium
CTACAAAACCTTTGACAGTGCCCAAAGCCTGACCGACGGACTTTGCACTTTGTACAAGGATGACATTGTAAATGCAATTAAAAACGGTTTGTGTGCAACAGTGCTGACACAGGTAAGTGATGTGGAAGACGAAACCAACGGCCTTGTAACTTATGACCGAAAGGTTGTAAAAACCGACAAAGCCAAAATGCTGGACATGGCACAGACAATTTTTGCAGTTTTCAGAGAAAAAACAGAATAATCTGCATTATAAAAGGGATTATCAGCAAAGCCGATAATCCCTTTTTATCATTTTATAAATACTGTTTAAATCAAGCCATAGCCTACAACAAGGCATACCCACGCCGTCACTGCACCGATAAGGCCTGTGATACCGCCTATGCGCAGATAATCTTTAAAACGGTAACCTGCCACCTGAACAATGGTAATGGATGTTGTTGCAACAGGTGTTGCCATTGCAAGTGAACAGCCGTAAACACAGGCAAGTGCCACAGGAATAGGGTCACAGCCAATCTGCAGTGCTATCGGCACACCGATTGCCGTGAGCATTGAAACCAGTGAACCGTTGGACATAAACTGGGAAAGGATAAAGCCTGTAAACAGAAACACGCCCACAAGAATTACAGGATTTGCAACTATTGCAGAAAAATGGCTCATAAGGAAATCAACCACAACATTGCCTGCGCCCGAAGATACAAAGCCTTTTGCCATTGCAAGTGCTGCGCCGAGAACTATAACTGCAGGCCATGGCATATCCCTAGTTGCCTTTTTGATATCCACACAGCCTGTGAGAATCAGTACAAATGCACCCGTGATTGCGATAAGACCGATATCCCAGTTGAATGGGTTAACCATAAACAGCACAATGCATACCAGAAACACTGATATTGACAGGGCTGCATTACGTTTGTTTATCTGTCCGTCGGGCATTTTTTTGATGTTGCCTTCAACTTCCGGAAAGTAAAAGGATTTTTTCATAAAATCATAAAGGAACAGCCAAAAGCAGATTGCAATAACTGCAACCATTGCTATTGCGATTGGGGCAGGTGTGAAGAAATCAAGAGGTTCAAGACCTTCGTAAACCAGCACTTCACTTGCCAACAGCGGTGCAGTACAGCCAACCAATGTGCCTGTACCACCCACGAGAGACCCCATTGCCAGCGGCAGATATGTATTCTTTTTGGTGATATGTCCGTGGGAAATTGACGCAAGAGATGCAATAAAAGGCATAAACAATGCCACAATTGCCGAGTTGTTTGCAAATGCCGAAAGAAATGCCGCTGTTACATACACAACCACCACAAACAGTTTTTCCCTGTGGCCTACAATGCCCTTGAGCAATACGCCGATTTCGGCACCGATACCGCTTTCCAGTATTGCTTCGGCAATGATAATCATACCCATTGTCAGAAGGCCAGGAGTGCTTACAAAACAGGAAAACGCCTATTCAACTGTCAGTATGTTGCAGTATATCAGTGCAAACATACCGATAAGAGATGTTACCGCAACGTCAAAACGCTCGGTAATATAAAGGACTATAACAATCCCGATGATGATAAGTGCTATTGTGCTTTGTGCCATATTTTTTCTCCTCTTGCCTTGGATTTCATTTTATATGTGAGGTGATTTATTTATCCGGATATCATATAAAATGTTTATATAAATATATTACTAAATTATATATTTTACGTCAATTGACATATAAAAAGTTCACATTATTTTTTATATTCAATATCTGTTTTTCCTCTGCAATTTATTGCACAGTGCTTTATTTTTACTGATGATTGTGTTATTCTATAATCAACGAAAGGGGTGTTTGTATGAAAAACTTTTTTATTGGTATGATTTTTATATTTCTCAACTTCAATCTGACCCTCAACGGGCATATCATAGGACTTTTGCCCGGATTTGTAGGCTACTATTTTGTGCTTGAAGGTATTAAAAGTTTTAACGGTGAAATACCTGCTTTTGAAAAAATAAAACAGCTGTGTACAATTATGATTGCAGTATATGCTGTTGTTTACGCCCTTGATTTGCTGGCCGTAAGTCTGGGATTTTTGGGCGTTGTGATAGGTTTTGCCATGCTTGCTGCAAACCTTTATATGTCTTTTCACCTTACCGAAGGCTTTTTGTATATAGAAAAAACAAAGCTGATTGACCTTGGCGCTGCAGACCTGCGTGAAAAATGGAAACTGTTCTGCATAATGATGTGTGCTTCGACTGTACTTATTTATGTGCCTCTTGTAAACATAATTGCCATAATAGCAAACGCTGTATGCTCCATACTGTTTCTTGTGCAGTTCAACAAAACAAAAAATCTTGGTATCTGGCACGGAATGTAAACAGTTCAGTGCCTTTTGCTGATAATGTCTTCGTGTGCTGCCACTGAGTGTGCAGCAAAAAAACATTTTAATATATAACGTTTATATAACAGATGGAAATTTGTATTTCCGTCTGTTATTTTTGTGACAAAGTTACCTTTTGTGTTGAAAAAAAGGTCTGCGTGTGCTAATATATAGGTGTCCGAATTCCAAGAGATATCTGAGAACAGGATAAACAAAATTCATATCGTACTGCAACTGTTGGGTACGTCCCGGCATTAAAGGCGAAGAAAACAATTTGCAAAGCACTTATATTATATCTGCACTGATTTTGTTTCCATGCCTTTGGCATGGTTTTTTTATTTTCAGGATATGAATAATTCGCTAAAAGGAGGTATTGTTATGGAAAACAGAATATCGGTTGTCAGCATTATTGTTGAACAGCTGGAATCCACCGCCGTTATCAATTCTCTCTTGCACGAATACGGACAATACATAGTAGGCAGAATGGGTATTCCATACCGCGAAAAAGGGGTTTCCATCATATGTGTGGTTATCGACGCACCAAATGATGTTACAAGCTCCCTCAGCGGCAAGCTGGGTATGGTAAAAGGTGTTAAAGCCAAAACCGTTACTGCAAAACAGTCCAATTGAGAGAGGTTAAAAAAAATGAAAAAATTATTGGCACTTATTTTATCTGTTGTTATGGCAGCAGGCTGCTTTACAGCTTGTTCCGCACCTGCTGAAAGCACAAGCGAAGAAACCAACAGCGAAAGCGAAGTTACTCAAACAGTTGAAGGCATCGACATCAACCTTGCAGGTATGTCAGGTCCTACAAGCATGGGTCTTGTTGGTATGCTGGACAAATCTGCTAAAGGCGAAACAGTGAACAACTACAACTTTACACTTGCAGGCGCTGCTGACGAAATCACACCAAAGCTTGTAAAGGGTGAACTTGACATTGCTGCTGTACCTGCAAACCTTGCATCTGTTTTGTACAACAACACAGAAGGCAAAATCC
>JAGBFE010000134.1 GCA_018109965.1 Oscillospiraceae bacterium
GACAAATTTCTGTGCGCTGTAAAGGCTGAAATATCCCGACAGCACATAGAAATTTGTCTACTCCAAAACAAGTGCAGAATTTATAAACAAAGACGCTATGTAAAATCGACAAATCTTTCCCCGTCCGGAATGGACGGGGTTTTGTTTTTGCCTAAGGTTGTTTTTGATAATACAGCTTTGTGACAGTGTTTTTATCATAAGCCGACAGCAATTTTGTATTAGTTGAAAATTTTCATATATTTAAAAGCGGTTATATGCTATAATCTAATCAGCAAATATCCAAAAGAGGTGTACATTATGGCAGTTCAGATAAAAATACAGCAAAACGAACATCATCAGGGCGAAGTTTCCATACCGCAGATTGCCGCCCTGCAGAATTTAAGCTACGGCGCAATGGACGTGGAATACTGTATGATTTTTGACAAGGTAGGGGACAATTACACCGTGCTGTACGATGCAAAAAGCGTTGGCCGCGGTTTTGAGGTGTGGTTCAGCGACGGCAACGTGCACATCAGTCTGCCTTTGCCAAACACCGAAACCGACATCCGCAATGCCTATGCCGTTACCGAAAAAATCTGCGGCATATTCAATGTGGACAGCTTTGTATGCGATGATGAGTTTGTCACACTCAAACACATCCCGCAGCTTATCGAAAACAATCTCGCTGCCAGCCTTGACGCTTTGCAGCGTATGGAACAGGAACTGACAAACAATTTATACCAAAGCTTTACCGTTCTTGCGGCAATGAACCCAATCAACATCGGCAAGGACCAGATTGACGAAATCGGCGGCACACTGGAAGGCTTTGAAAAATTCCTCGACCGTCTGCAGCAGATGAACCTGTTTTATGCCACACCAAAATACTACAAGCTGGACGACAACATCATTTTCGGGCTGTACTTTATCGGCGAAAACGTGATGGCGGTTGTGCCTGACGTGCCATATGTGCCTTTTGGCAAGATAGATAATTTAAAGGGCTATTATGTCCGCGTGCCGGACGGCAACGAGGTGCCGTACAGCGAGTTTATCACTCACGCTACAAAAATGGGACAGTATGATGCAAACCACATTATTGTCTGCCTTACCGAAAAGGATCTGGCTTATTTTGCACAAAACTGCAGCGTGGCAATCGGTGCAGCAGAGGACAAAAAGGTGGATGGTGTCTACTGGGGCAAAATGATTGACAACGGCCGAACCCATATGCGCAAGGTGAAAAATATGCAGCTTGACACCGAGGAACTCAGCGGTTTAAATCATCTTGCGGTGTTCCTGCGCTGGAGCGAGGGCAAGGGACTTTTAAGTGAAAAACTGTACGATGCAGTGCCAAAGCTTAAAGAACTGTGCAACGACCCCGATTTTGACCTGCGCACCCTTATAGCCGAAAATCCTGCCTTCAACTGTTGTATGCGCGGGGACCATTTCAACAAAATGGGGCTGTACTTTGTCAAGGATTTTTACCGCTTCAATGTGGGCACAGGCTATCCTGCCTGTGTGGATGCCTATGCTGAAAAGATATTGGGCAGCGAAAAATACAACTGCGAGGAATACAAAAACGAAGCATATCTCTTTGTGCCTTATGATGAAAAATATTACAAGGGACTGAGCAAATACATCGACAAAGAGTGGAAGAAATACAAATAGCAGCATAAAATGCAGATGTGTGACGCGTCTGTATGCATGCTGTCTGTCGCGGCGGTGCATACTGCCGTGACAAAACACCGTCAGCGACTGTGACAAAACCGAAAGGAAAGCACAATGGAACTTTATACCCGCAAAGTACATTACTACGAAACGGACAAAATGGGCATCACCCACCATTCCAATTACATACGCTGGATGGAGGAGGCACGCATAGATTTTCTCGGCAAAATCGGATGCGGCTATGACAAAATCGAGGCAATGGGCATCATTTCGCCTGTGACAGCAGTGGACTGCAGGTACAAAAGCACCACCACCTTTGGCGACGTGGTGACCATCGATGTGTGGGTGGCGGAATTTAAGGGCGTGCGGCTTAAAATCGGTTACATTATGACCAAAGCTGACGGCACGGTAGCCTGTGAAGGTGCAAGTGAACACTGTTTTATGGATACTGACGGCAAAATCATCAGTTTAAAGCGCACAAAACCCGAAATTTATGAAACATTGATAAAATATATCAGAAAATAAACAGTGACGGCAGTTTGCAACATATGCAGTCTGCCGCGGCAAAAGCTGTTGCAAGTCACAGGGCATAAATGATATACTTTTATAAACAAGTGCGTTACGCGCAATACTTAACAAAACACCGCCCTGCAAAAACGGGCGTTATGATAAAGGAGAAAACTATGGATTTTAAAGATATCGAACTGTACGATTTGCAGGACTGCCCATACTGCCAGGGCCCTGCATGGCTGGAACATGTCAACGGATGGTGCTGCTACGTTGAATGTGCAGACTGCGGCGCACAGACCCCACATATGGAATACAAGGACGAAAAAAGCAAAAAAGCTGCCGAAGAAGGTGTGGTGTACGCCTGGAATCAGGGCAAGGTTGTAAACTTTGGCCGCGGCGAATAACCATCTGTTTTAAACACAAAACTGCAGCGTCAAACAGCTGCAGAAAGCGCAAATCCCCTGAAAAAATATATACAGGAGAAAGATATGGAAAGAACAACCGATTACAAACTGATGGCAGACCAGCTTAAAGCCATCACTGAGGACATCCCTTACGAAACTGCAAACCTTGCAAATGCAGCGGCAATTCTGTGGGAAAATCTTGCCGACATCAACTGGGCAGGTTTTTACAGAATGCAGGACGGCAAGCTGGTGCTTGGCCCGTTTCAGGGCAAAACAGCCTGCATTGTGATTCCCGTTGGCCGCGGTGTGTGCGGCACAGCGGTAGCAGAGGACAAAACCCAGCTGGTGTATGATGTGCACCAGTTCCCGGGGCACATTGCCTGCGATTCTGCCTCCAACAGCGAAATTGTTATCCCGCTCCACGCAAACGGCGAAATCTGGGGCGTGCTGGATATCGACTCACCGTTTGTCGGCCGTTTTGACGAAAACGACAAAGCAGGCCTCGAACAGTTTGCACTTGCTCTAGAAAAAGCACTTGAACAGTAAAAGTGTATCCGTTGCTGTGAACGGGTGAAAATTGCTTTTGCCTTGCGGGGAACAGCTGCAGGCGGTTTGGGGTTTTATGCCGACAGCGGCGCACAACTGCGCTGACAAAGGGGCATAACAACAGCCCTTGCACGGCAACACAAATCAACATTCAACGGGCGGAGCTTCTCCGCCCTTATTGCTATACAAAAGGTGTGATATTATGAATCTTATTGCAATTGGCGACAACGTGTGTGACTGCTATATCGATGAAAACA
>JAGBFE010000135.1 GCA_018109965.1 Oscillospiraceae bacterium
GAACCCTGAACTGTTTCGTCGTAAACAAGGCGTGTTACAGGACGGCCTTTTACGAGATGTTCTTCAACGATTTCTTTAACGTCTTTTTCTTCAACCATTGAGTAGAAGATACCTTCTGGGTATACTACAACGATTGGACCGAGAGCACAAAGACCGAAACAGCCTGTCTGGATAACTTTAACTTCTTCGTTGAGACCTGCTGCTGCAACTTCTCTGTTGAATGCTTCGATGATTTTTTTAGAGCCTGAGGAGGTACAGCCTGTACCGCCACAAACCATAATGTGACTTCTGAACATTAGTGTTACCTCCGTTTATTATTTAACTGCACCGATTGTGAATTCTGTAACCGGTTTTTTACCTACAAGGTGTTCAACTACAATTCTTTCAACTTTTTCAGGTGTAAGTTTTACGTATGTAGTTTTTGTATCGCCTTCAAAGATTTCGCAAACTGGTTCGTACTGGCAGATACCGATACAGCCTGTCTGGCCAACCATAACGCCTTCGATACCTCTTTTTGCGATTTCTTCGTTAAATGCGTTGAGTACAGGGCGTGCGCCTGCTGCAATACCGCAAGTAGCCATACCAACAACAACTCTAACTTTAGCTTCGCTGTTGTCACGTGTTGTGCTGATGTTAGCTTTCATTTTGTCGCGGATTGCCTGTAATTCCTGCAAACTTTTCATAGCTTAGTAACTCCTTTTTAATATTTCTGTCTGATTTTCCCGTATAAATTCCTTTATCCACTGCACAACTGCAAGGTCGCTGAGTGGCATACCTTCCATTATCTCCTTGAGCTGTCTTGTGTCACACACAAATTCTGCGCCGTCTTTTTTGACTGTGTAGACAAAATCCAGGTTTTCATTCATCTGGATAAGCATTGAAACTGTGTCCCACACCGCGCCCAAAGGTGTGTAGTCAATATGGTTTGTATCAAACACCGCTTCGATAAATGTACCTTCGCCTAATTTGGATTCAATGCGGAACGAGCCGCCTGTATCCTCTGCCGCCTGTTTGAAAAACGGCACTCCCAGCCCAACCTTGCGGGTTGTGCGGGATGTATAAAACGGGTTGATAACATTTTTGACTGTCTCTTCGCTCATTCCCCTGCCGTTGTCACGGATTGTGATGGCAAGAAAATCGTTTTCGTCCACGCTGACGCCGATTTCGATAAGTGTGGCATCGGCAACTATGGAGTTTTGTGCAATATCAAGAATGTTTAAAGAAAGTTCCTGCATAAGACTTATGCTTTGTATTTAGCCAGGATGCCGTCAAGTTCGCTGCCGTCATCTTTAACTCTGCCGTAAACGTCTTCGTTAATTGTGAAAACAGGTGCAAGACCGCAAGCACCGATACATCTGGATGCTGCAAGGCTGAATTCGCCGTCTTCTGTGCAGTCGCCGTTTTTGATACCAAGTTTTTCTTCAAGTTTTGCGAGAATTTTACCTGAGCCTTTAACATAGCAAGCTGTACCGAGACAAACAGCAATGTGGTGTCTTCCTTTTGGTGTAAGGGAGAACTGTGCGTAGAATGTGGAGATGCCGTAGATTTCTTCAAGTGGTCTGCCAACACCTTCAGCTACCATTCTCTGCACTTCGATTGGCAGATAACCGTAAATTTCCTGTGCGTGCTGCAATGCGGACATTGCTGCGCCAGGTTTTTTACCGTTTTCTGCAAGCCAATCTTTCAACTGTTTTTCCTGTTCAGCTGTGCCTTTGAAAGGCAATTTTGAAATGCGTTTCATTTAGTTTCCTCCTGTGAATTAGTCCCTCTAAAATTTTAGCTGTCTGACAATCCGCCCCTGGGCGAAAGGGTTTTGAAAAGATTGTCAAAAAGGTAACATACTGTAATTGCGTTACTTTTCATAATTATATCAAAAAGCTGACACAATTTCTATATCTTTTTATATAAAAAATATCTTTAATTGTGAATTTTTTGGCAAATCAGCAAATTGAACAATCAATTGCTCTTGCGTACGGACAAAATATGCAATATAATTAAAACAGCATCGTTATGGGGTTTGCTTTGTTGCAATATCCCGTCAAAAATCTTATTCTTCTGAGGTATCTGATTATGAAAATCAAAGACATCATCCAACTTCTTGACGCCGAAAATCTGACTCCGGAACTGGACAGCGAAGTTGAACTGCACTCCGCATGCGGCAGCGATATGATGAGCGACGTGCTTGCTTATGTAAAAGACCAGGCTGTTTTGCTCACAGGGCTCAACAATCCGCAGGTTATCCGCACCGCTGATATGATGGATATGCTGTGCGTTGTATATGTGCGCGGCAAACGTCCTGATGCCCTTGCGCTGAAAATCGCAACAGACAAGAACATTTGTGTTCTTTCCACCCAGAAAGCTTTATTTACATGCTGCGGCATACTTTATGAACACGGTTTAAGAGGAGCATAACAGTGGAAGCCATAAAATTTAGTTATACCGTACCTGGCGATGACTTTACCCGTGCGGGAGAAGCATCGGCCGATCTTAAAAACAAACTTAAAAAAATGGGTATCACAGGTGCACCCGTGCGCAATATCTCCATCAGCCTTTACGAAGGCGAAATCAACCTTGCCATCCATGCAGGCGGCGGCGAGATAACCGCTCTTGTTTATCCTGACAAGGTGGAGATGTACCTTGACGACAACGGTCCCGGCATTGCTGATGTAAACCTTGCTTTGAAGGAAGGTTATTCCACAGCAACCGAGGAGGTGCGCGGGCTTGGTTTCGGCGCAGGTATGGGCCTGCCGAACATGAAAAAATACGCAGATGAATTTTACATAGAATCAGAAGTAGGCAAAGGCACACACATCAAAATGGTGGTAAACCTTTAGGCTTTTGATTTTGAGGTTTAAAAAGTGGAAACTACAAGCAAAAAACTGACACATTCGGTTACACTTGACAGCGAAAAGTGCAAAGGCTGTATCAACTGCATAAAACGCTGTCCGACCGAGGCTATCAGGGTTAAAAACGGCAAAGCATATATTCTTGAAGGGCGCTGCATCGACTGCGGTGTGTGCATAAAAGTATGTCCGCACCACGCCAAAAAGGCAGTTTGCCCTACCCTTGATGACTACAGGCATTTCAAGCATCTTGTAGCCCTGCCTGCCCCTGCCCTGTATCCGCAATTCAATAATCTTGAAAGTATAGAACAGGTGCTGCAGGGACTTAAAGGTGTTGGCTTTGACAGCATTTTTGAGGTTGGCCGTGCTGCCGAACTGGTGAGCGATGCAACCCGCAAGCTGATTGACCAGATGCCAAAGCCTGTTATTTCCTCTGCCTGTCCTGCTGCGGTAAGACTGATAAAAGTTAAATTCCCTCAGCTTATTGACCATGTGCTGCCCCTTGTTTCGCCTATGGAGCTTGCGGCAAGGCTGGCAAAAGCCGAACTGACCGCAACAACCGACCTTAAAGAGGAAGATATCGGCTGCATATTCATTTCGCCCTGTCCTGCAAAAATCACTGCAGTGGAAAACCCTGTAGGCAGCAAAAAAAGTGCTGTTGACGGCGTGGTTGCCATAAAAGATATCTATCCCGCACTTTTGCAGAGCATGAAAAACCCCGACCCTGACACCAGCGAAACCTGCGGACGTATCGGTATGTACTGGGCAGCCAGCGGCGGCGAATGTGAAGGACTTATCACCCACGACTGCTACCTTGCCTGTGACGGCATTGAAGAAGTCCTGTCGGTGCTCAACGACATTGAAGACGGCAAGTTTGACCATCTTGATTTTGTTGAACTCAACGCCTGCAACGGCGGCTGTGTGGGCGGTGTGCTGACGGTGGAAAACCCATACATTGCACGCAGCAAAATGAAACGTCTGCGCAAATATATGCCTGTTGCACGCAACAGACTGGAAAACAGTATCCCACAGGAAATGCTGTGGGACAAACACCTTGAATATGTGCCTGTTTTTGAAATGAAGGGCAACCGCATGGAAAAATTCAAGGCTTATGCCGAAATTGAAGAAATGCTTGCAACCCTGCCGGGTCTTGACTGCGGCAGCTGCGGCAGCCCGACCTGCCGAAGCTACGCCGAAGACGTTGTGGGCGGCCATACGCCGCCTGACAAATGCGTTGTGCGCATGCAGGAAAAGATGGAACAAATCCTTGCAACATTGCTGAAGCCTTAAATTTAAAAACTGAAACATACAATATAACATCCATACATAGCGGCGGAACAAAAGCAGATTATATACAAACAGCACTGCATCCGCTGCAACAGCATCCGCAGTTGCGGAAATAACACGAGGTCAGATTTATGACAGTAAAAGAATTACAGGAATTGCTTAATCTCAAATGCCTTTCGGAAGGCAGCGAAAACAGAACCCTTGAAGGCGGCTTTTGCGGCGACCTTTTGAGCTGGGTTATGGGCTATGGCGAATACGGCCAGGCGTGGTTTACCATTATGGGCAATATAAACGCCATTGCCGTTGCGGCACTGCACGACATCGGCTGTGTGGTTATCTGCCAGAACAGCCAGATAAACGAAGATGCCCTCAGCAAAGCCAAAGAGGAAGGCATATGGGTTTTTGCCAGCGAGCTCAGTGTTTTTGAAGCCGCAGGCAAGTATTACCAGGCAATCAAATAAAAA
>JAGBFE010000136.1 GCA_018109965.1 Oscillospiraceae bacterium
CCCATTGCTGTGATGCAATGCAGTACACAATGGATAACTACTATGCACCTGTGACCTTTGTGGAGGATATGAAATCCATTGACGATGAACTGTTCAAAATCAGCTACAGCGACTTTAACGGCGGACCGATTGCCAGCGGCAGCTATGATTATATGCAGCAGCAGTTTGGCAACGAACTTTCGATACATCCGTCGGGCGGCATATGGATGGACAGTATGCACAAAACTGTACACAAAGGCGAGGGTGTAAAAGCATTGCAGCAGCTTTTGGGTGTAACGGAAGAAGAAACCCTTGTTTTCGGCGATTACTACAACGATATCCCCATGCTGCAGAGCGCAAAAAACGTTTTTGTGGTGGAAGGTGCACCCGATGATGTAAAAAGCTATGCCACAAGGATTGTAAAAAGCAATGATGAATATGGAGTGACACAGGCTATAAAGGAATTTGTACTGAAATAACAGCTGCAGTAAGGGGCGGATGATATCCGCCCCTGCTTTTTTAAAAAATTTTTATTTAAATGCAATATTTTGCTGTTTAAAATCGTATTAAAGGTAAAGGAGGGATAAACTGTGGACAGAAATTTTGAGAGAATTGTCAATACATATGCCGATATGCTTTTCAGAATAGCTTTGCATTATCTGAAAAACACATCCGATGCTGAAGATGCCGTTCAGCAGACATTTTTAAAAATAATCGAAAAAAATATGCATTTTGAAAGCTTTGACCACGAAAAAGCCTGGCTGATAAGGGTGTGCACAAACCTGTGCAAAGACAGCCTCAAAAGCAGCCACCGCAAAAAAACGCAGCCTTTGCAGACTGATGCTGACAAAACATATTCCGATGCAGAGGATTTTTATATTATGGACCATATACGCACACTGCCTCACAAGCAGAAAATTGCAATATATTTGTTTTATTATGAAAATATGTCGGTAAAGGAAATTGCTGATACAATGCAGGAAAAACAAAACACAGTTTTGTCCAGCCTTAACCGTGGGCGCAAAAAGCTTGCAAAACTTTTAAAGGAGGAATTGTGATGTTTAAGGAAAAATATATAAACGAACTTGACAGCTTTGCTTTAAGCAAGAATTTTAAAGCAGAGACAATTGCCCTTTTGCAGCAGAAACAGCAGGAATATATGCGTACCGACACAGTTGTTCCGTCAAAAAGGACGGTTTTCCGCTCTGTGTTCAAAAAAACAGCCATTGCATTTGCCTGTGCCGCTCTGGTACTGCTTTCGGTACAGACAATCAGATTTTATCGCGGCACATCAATGTCCGCGGGCAGTGAAATGCAAAGTTTTACAATCAATGACGTGCAGTCACTTGATGACGGCACCAAAGCCGGCACCAGCCCGTGCTTTTTTATAGAAGCCGACTACGACAGCGGCAACGGTTTTGGCTATGAAGGGATTTTGCTTAAAGATATCGGCCAGTATGACAACGGCAACCCTTTTTCCATATATGACAGTTTTGACAGCCTGCCGGTATATCGTTTCAATCCACCTGATATTGAACAGGCAGAAAAAGAAACCCATCAGCTGTTAAATGCTTTGGCGGCAGACAGTTCCACCGCAAAAACCAAAATCACCCTGACCGAGATTGTATATCAGGATGGTCACGTTTCCACCCACAGGGACACAGTTGTTTCTGCAGAAGAATTTACCCGAATAAAACTTAAAGAATCCATAGTTCCTCATATATACGAAACCGAATTTGACGGCGGCAGCATACAGATGTGGCTGCCACGGGGCGAAACACGCATCACTGCTGATATTGATGCTGTTCCCGGCGGCACACAGCTTGTCGACTATATCGCCCAAAATTACTCTGCCGCACTTGGTTACGACAACGGTATTGTATGCACCGATAAAGATTACAATATCTACGGTGAGGAAAACCCGACATACTATATATACAATCACAGCGAGGACTATGCACAGAACCTCTTTAACTATTCGGTAAACAACGCCCGTGTATATTATTCACCAAGGGAAGAATCCCTTGAAGAATATGACCAGTTTATCTTATGGGCAAAAAGTGACTGCTACACCCGCGGCGAGGAGCTGCCTGCAATAAACTGGCAGCAGGCACTTGGCCTTTTGTACGAGGGAGATTATTATTCTTCTGTGCCATATGATATCACCGATGAAACCGTTGTGAGCCGTATTGAGCTTATGTACAAACCTGCCCCGTACAACAGTATGACACTTACCAGCAGCCGTTTAAGTGTGCCTTTTTATAAGTTTTATGTAAATATTGAGGAAATGGATATAAAGGAAAAAGGCCTTGAAGACTACGGCATCTACTATGTATGTGCTATCGACCCCGCATATATCAGAATTACCGAAAACTATGCGCAGTTCAACTGATTTTGTGTTGTCCGCCCGTTATATATCACATACA
>JAGBFE010000137.1 GCA_018109965.1 Oscillospiraceae bacterium
GCAAATTCAGTGATGTTGTTATCTCAAAGGAAGAATGCAAACTGCTGCAGAAAAACCTTATCATTACCCACGCAGTAGGTGCAGGCGAGCCTTTTGACTGCGATGCTGCAAGAGGTATTATGCTTTTGCGCATCAACAACCTTTCCAAAGGCTTTTCGGGCATACGTCTCGAAACTATCGAAACAATGGTGGAAATGCTCAACAAAGGTGTTACACCTTATATTCCTCAAAAAGGCTCTCTCGGTGCATCGGGTGACCTTGCGCCACTTTCACATATGGTGCTGCCAATGCTTGGTCTTGGTATGGCTTGGTACGAAGGCGACCTTCTGCCCGGCGCAGAGGCAATGAAACTTGCAGATATTCCGACAATTGAACTTTCCGCCAAGGAAGGTCTTGCACTCAACAATGGCACACAGGCAATGACAAGTGCAGGTGTGATGGCTCTTTACGATGCAATCACACTGCTCAAAACTGCTGACATTGCAGCGGCACTTTCCTTTGAAGCACAGAACGGCGTTGTGGATGCCCTTGACCCAAGGGTGCACGAGGTACGCCCACACGCAGGTCAGCTGGCAACTGCACGCAATCTTTTAAATCTGCTCAAAGGCAGCCGCAACACTACCCGCCAGGGACAGATTCGTGTTCAGGATGCTTATTCCCTCCGCTGTGCACCACAGATTCACGGAGCAAGCAAGGATGCGGTAAACTATGTAAAAGGCCGTGTTGATATTGAAATCAATGCGGTTACCGACAATCCTATTATTTTTAAGGAAGACCGTGCAGGTATCAGCGGCGGCAACTTCCACGGTCAGCCAATGGCTTTAAGCTTTGACTTTTTGAAAATTGCCGAGGCAGAACTTGCCAATGTGTCGGAACGCCGTATCGAACGTCTTGTTAACCCTGCATACAGCGGCCTGCCTGCATTTCTCACTGCAAACGGCGGCGTAAACAGCGGTTTTATGATTGTGCAGTATTCTGCAGCGGCACTTGTGTCGGAAAACAAGGTGCTTGCACACCCTGCAAGTGTTGACAGCATTCCGTCCTCCGCAGGTCAGGAAGACCATGTAAGCATGGGCACAATTGCAGCCCGTCAGGCAGGCGAAATCGGTGCAAATGTACGCCGTGTGCTTGCAATGGAACTTATGGTCGCCTGCCAGGGTATAGATATGCGCGGTGACCACGGAATGGGCAAGGGCACACAGGCGGCGTACGATCTTGTGCGCAAGGGCTGCCCTTATCTTGATGCAGACCGTGAACTTTACGATGACATCAACTACTGCGAACAGATTATTGCTGACGGCAGCCTTGTAAAAGCGGTTGAAGCAGCAATCGGCGCAGAGCTGGAATACTAAGATTGAAATAACTGTTTGCTGCTGTAACAAAAACAGTTGCGGCAGCGGATAAAAATAAAGGAGAAATTTTATGGCTAACAAACTTATTGAATGTGTGCCAAACTACTCTGAAGGCAGAGATATGGCAAAAATAGAAAAAATCCTCGACTGCTTCCGTGGCAAAAAAGGGGTTAAACTGCTGGACTACCAGACAGACCCAAGCCACAACCGCCTTGTTGTTACTGTAACAGGCGAAAAAGAACCATTGCGTGATGCAGTGGTGGCTTCCTACGAAACAGCAATCGAAGTTATTGATATGACAAAACACGAAGGTCAGCACCCTCGTATGGGCGCAGTGGACGTTTGTCCGTTCATCCCTTGCCTCAACACCACACTTGAAGAAGCTGATTCACTTGCAAAAGAGGTTGCACAGATTGTGGGCGAAAAACTTGGCGTGCCTTGCTTTCTTTACGAAGCAAGTGCAACTGCACCACACCGCGAAAACCTTGCATCCATCCGCAAAGGTCAGTTTGAAGGTATGGCAGAAAAGATGCTTGATACTGAAAAATGGACACCTGATTTTGGTCCGTCCACAATTCATCCTACTGCAGGCGTTACTGCAATCGGCGCAAGAATTCCGCTGGTTGCGTTCAATGTAAACCTTGGTACTGACAATCTCGAAATTGCAAACAAAATTGCACGCAACATCCGTCACATCAACGGCGGTTACCGCTATATCAAGGCAATCGGCATTATGCTGGAAGACAAAAATATGGCACAGGTTTCAATGAACCTTACAGACTACACAAAAACAGCGGTTTACCGTGCTTTTGAAGCGGTAAAAATGGAAGCAAAACGCTACGGTGTGCCTGTAATTGAAAGCGAAGTTATCGGGCTTTTGCCAATGCAGGCTTTGGTGGATTGTGCCGAATACTATCTGCAGATTGCAAACTTTGATTCCCGTCAGATTATGGAAAACCGTCTGCTTGAAGAAGAATAATTATAAGGAGAATACCTATGGCAGATATGAAATATCTTTCTGTTGAAGAGTTTACAGCCCTCACAGCTTCCGATGCACCTGCCCCGGGCGGCGGCAGTGTTTCTGCCCTTGCAGCAGGTCTTGGTGCCGCTTTGGTAGAGATGGTTGCAAACCTGACCATCGGCAAGGAAAAATATGCCGATGCTGATGCCGAAATGCGCACCCTTGCCCAGCAGGCAGCTGACTTGCGCAAAGAACTGATTGATGCAATCCAGAAGGACACAGAGTCTTTTAACGGTTATATGTCGGCACTTAAAATGCCAAAGGAAACTGATGAGCAGAAAGCTGCCCGCCGTGATGCCATGCAGCAGGGCCTTAAAGAAGCTGCACTTGTGCCGCTGGAAGTTGCAAAAACCACCGTTAAAATTTTCCCCGTAGCAAAAGCTGTTGTGCAAAGGGGTAACCCAAATGCAGTTACTGACGGCCTTGTGGCTGCAATGCTGGCACGCAGCGCAGCACTTGGAGCACTGCTCAATGTAAAAATCAACCTTGGTTCAATCAAAGACGAAGCATTTGTGGCACAGCTTTCCGCACAGGTAAAACAGCTGGAACAGCAGGCAATCACACTTGAAAAACAGGTGCTGGACTGCTCGGAACTCACCGATACAATTTTTGAATAACAGATATAAATATGTACAGCAAAAAGGAGAAACATTGTTTCTCCTTTTTGTGACAGCAGGGTTAAATTTTCTTGCTAAAATAGCTGATATAGGATATCATATATAAAGATTAATTGTATTAAATTTATTTTAAATACACATAAAGGATAAACAGAATGGAACAAAAACAGCGTTCACGATATATGAACTGGGATATGGTAAAGGTTATACTTGCACTGGCGTGGCCTACCGTTGTGGAACAGGCAATGCAGACAGCGGTGCAGTACATAGATACCGCAATGGTGGGCTCTCTCGGCACACAGGCAACTGCGGCAGTTGGTGCAACCAGTACGGTAAACTGGCTTATTTCAGGTTCAATAGGTGCACTTGGCATAGGTTTTCTTGCCTTTATTGCAAAGGCCTGCGGAGCAGGGGATAAGGCAGAGGCGAAAAAATCGGTTTCCCAGGCGGTGTTTGTAACCCTTGTTGTAGGTGTGCTTTTTACTGCGCTCACCTTGGGTTTAAGTGGATATATCCCTGTATGGATGCAGGTGGATAAAGGCATACGCGCCCTTGCGTCACAGTATTTCTTTATACTTTACCTGCCAATGCTGCCGCGAACAGCCACTATCATATTCGGCACAGTGCTCCGTGCGGCGGGAGACACCAAAACACCGATGAAGGTTGGTGTTGCAGTCAACATCGTCAACGTTGTTCTCAACTTTTTGCTTATCTACGAAACAAGGCAGGTCAGCCTGTTTGGATTTGAATTTACAATGTTCGGTGCGGGCTGGGGCGTGCTTGGTGCAGCGGCGGCAAGTGCTGCTGCATTTGCGGTTGGCGGAATTTATATCACAGTTGTTCTGTGGCGTCATCCAATGGTTTCACCAAAAGGGCAGAGCATAAAGCCAAATATGGAAATTCTCCGTCCCTGCCTCAAGGTTGCAGTGCCAAATATGCTGCAGCGTTTTGGCACATCCCTGGGTTACGTTGCATTTGCGTCAATGATAAA
>JAGBFE010000138.1 GCA_018109965.1 Oscillospiraceae bacterium
AAAAAACAATCGACGAAACATTATTGTTTATTAGGAGAGCGCCGCTCTCCATTCCACCGCTTGGAAGTATCAGTATAACAGATACTTAATATACTTACTTCTCAATATTGGTTTTTCTGGTGATATAGATTGGTCTGTTTTTTGTTTCAAGATAGGTTTTGGACAGATACTGGCCAAGAATGCCGATGCACAGCAGCTGCAGGCCGCCAAGCATAAGTATAACGCTGATAAGTGTAGGAAAACCGCTGACAGGGTCGCCAAACATAAGGGTTTTGATTACAAAAAACGCCATCATACAAAATGCGATAACGCAGATGATAATGCCAAGCACACTGGACAGCACCAGCGGAGCAGTGGAAAAAGCCACAATGCCATCGATGGAATAGAGCATAAGCCCCCAGAAATTCCATTTGGTGTTGCCAGCAACACGTTCAATGTTTTCGTATTCAAGCCACAGGGTTTTAAAACCCACCCAGCTGAGAATACCTTTGGAAAAACGGTTGTACTCGCACATGGAAACCACAGCATCCACCATCTGTCTTGTCATCATGCGGAAATCGCGGGCACCGTCCACAATTTCGGTTTTGCTTATCTTGCTCATCAGCTTATAAAAAGCCCTTGCAAAAAAGCTGCGTATCGGCGGTTCGCCCTTTCTGGTCACGCGGCGGGTGCCAACGCAGTCGTAATCATTGGTTTCAATCTCGTGCACCATTCTGCCAAGCAGTGCAGGCGGGTCCTGCAGGTCAGCGTCCATCAGCACAACATAGTCACCTGTGGAATTTTCCAGCCCTGCAAACATTGCGCTTTCCTTGCCGAAGTTGCGGGAAAAGGATATGTATTTCACCCTGTCATCCTGTGCGGCAAGCTTCTGCATAACCTCAAGGGTTTTATCGCGGCTGCCGTCGTCCACAAGAACAAACTCCCAGGTTACATTTTCAATTTTGTTTAATTCCTTTGTTGTTTCGGTATAAAAAATCGGCAATGCCTCCTGCTCGTTGTAGCAAGGCACAACAACTGATATTTTTTTCATAAATATTACCTCAGTAAAAACGGACTGGCCGTTGTATGTGATATTTTGTTACAGATAAATCTGTGTATAAACATCGGTGAAAACGGAAAAGCTTATTCTTCCATTGCCTTTTTCAGCACAGCTTCAATGCTTTCCATTGTGGGCACACCCTCGTGGTATTTCACCCCGTCAATAAACATGCTCGGCACATAAAAATAGTCAAATTTTTCGGCATAAAGAGGATTTTGTTTTTCTTCAATCTTTGCAATTTCAATCTGTGCAAATTCGGGGTGTTTTTCGGTAAGCTCTTTAATCATTCTGTCTGCATTTTTGCAGTGAGGGCAGTGTGCAAGATAAAAATATTCAATCTTTTTCATATTGTCTCCCTGTTTTAAATCAATTTATTTAACAGTATTTGGTATTTGTATAATATTGTTATATTTAACTTTGTGCGGCGGAAACTTTTTGCCGTTTAACAGCTGATGTTCTGCGGTCAGCGGGCAATAACCGGTTTTGTGTGACAGTATATTGTTATTTTTTGTCGTGGATGTATTTAAGATAGTATTCACGGATTTTTGCAAAGCTTTCGTCACTTAAACAGTGCTCCACTCTGCAGGCATCAAGGGAGGCCTGGTTTTTTTCCACCCCAACCTCCATCAGTATCAGCGTCAGCACCAGATGCCGCTCATAAACCTGCTCGGCGCGTTTTTTGCCCTTGCTGGTCAGTGTTATGCCGCCGTCCTCGC
>JAGBFE010000139.1 GCA_018109965.1 Oscillospiraceae bacterium
CTTTACAAAATTAAGTGTACCCCCCCCCACTATATTTGTCAAGCATTTTTTCTGTTTTTAGTTATAAAATATTACTTTTTGATATTATCTCTCCAAATTTCTGCTATATCAGCACCTTTTGCACACAAAAAAACCGCCATCTTGCGACAGCGGTTTTTAAATGGTTTTAACTCACAAATTGTCAAAAATTATTTAACTGCGATAACTTCGATTTCAATCAAAGCGCCTTTTGGAAGGTCGTTGCCACCGAAGCATGCACGTGCAGGTTTGTTTTCGTTGAAGAATTCAGCGTAAACTGCGTTGAAGCCTGCAAAGTCGTTTACATCGTGGAGAAGGCAAGTTGTTTTAACAACGTCGTTAAGTGTGAAGCCTGCTTCTTCAAGGATGTGTTTGATTGTTGTCAGAGACTGACGAGCCTGACCAGCAATGTCTTCAGCATCGATGTTGCCTGTTGCTGGGTTAACAGGGAGCTGACCGGAAACATACAATGTGTTGCCAGCAAGGATTGCCTGGCTGTATGGGCCGATTGCTGCTGGTGCTTTGTCTGTATAAATTACTTTGTTCATGGGTGTAATCCTCTTTTCTTTAAATTCGTCGCATAATTACCATTTTATCAATGGTTTAACGTTACCTATATGATAACATTTTTTTATCTTCAATTCAATATTTACTGCCAAATTTTACAATTAGCACATATTTGTGATGGCATTTTTATGCTTTTTGCCTTAAAATTTTTTCTCACCACTACATCATAGGACTCCATATGCGGAACATAATCTGGAAAATACGTTTCCACAGCGGTGTTTTTTTCACCTGTTCCATAGTAACCCTGCGGCATTCTTTAAGGGTGGTTTCAAAGTCGTTTTTAACTTCACTCACCATACTGCCGCCATAAAAGCTGCAGCAGTTTTCATAATGCAGATACATACTGCGGAAATCCATATTTGCGCTGCCCACAATTGCCTGTATGTCATCACTGACATACATTTTTGCGTGGAGAAAACCCGGTGTGTACTCATAAATTTCCACCCCCGCCTCCAGCAGCACGCGGTAGTAGCTTTGAGTGATGTAATAAACATACCATTTGTCCGGTATGCCCGGCACCATTATCTTTACATCAACACCGCTCTGGCTTGCAAGGCACAGGCTTGTTATCATCTCGTTGTCGATAACAAGATACGGAGTTGTGATGTAAACATATTTTTTTGCGTTGTTGATAACCCCAAGATATGCGCTTTCACAGATGTTGAGCTTATCCAGCGGTGTGTCAAAATAAGGCTGAACAATGCCGTCAGTTGCCTTTTTGATTGCAGGGCGGTAGTTTGCATAGTTGAGGCATTCCCCCGTAACCATATGCCATGCACGGATAAATGTGCTGGTGAGTCCGTAAACCGCCTCTCCCTCAATGCGGAACGCTGTGTCCTTCCACACACCGAAACGCACAATTTTATTTATATATTCATCGGCAATGTTCAAGCCGCCGCCATAGCCTATGTCAGAATCGATAACCGTGATTTTGCGGTGGTCACGGTGGTTGAGCATAAGATAGTCACCTATGTGCAGGCTGAATCTGACAGGGTTGAACACCCCAACCTTGATGCCATAGCTGCGCAAAGTACTGTCGTAGCCCGACGGCAGTGTGAGAAGTGTGCCGAAGCCGTCATAGATAATGCGCACATCAACACCCTGCTTTACCTTTTCTTTAAGCACCTCAAGGATTGAGTTCCACATATAGCCTTCGTCCACAATAAAGTAGTGTATAAAGATTGATTTTTTTGCGTTTTTCAGATCTTCAAGATAATCAACAAAAAAATCCTGGCCCATTGGGTAATATTTTGTTGCTGTATTGTAGTATGGCGTTGCCTTTGCAAATTCATTTAAAAAACGCGCCTGCTTTGCGAGGCCAGCATCGTGTTTTTTAAGCTGTGCAATTGCATCATCGTTGGAATCGTGATATTTCCATGCGTTGTCGCGGATTCTGACAAGTTCACACTGCTGTTTTTTTGTCAGCTTGGTGTCGCCCCACAACAGATAGAACAACGCACCGCTGACAGGAAACACAACCATAACCACAACCCACAGCAGCTTGTATGACGGGTTAAGATTGTCGCGCTCAAACAGGTACATCATCACACCGATACTTATAATCGTCATTGTAAAGTAGATTGTGGGACCGATTGTGTAAAAGCTTGTGATAAGTACAAAAAATAATGTTATCTGGAACAAAGCCAGTATTATTGCAACAAATCTCTTTGAAAAGAGAAATCTCAATAACTTTCGCATTTGTCTGCCTTTCCTGGTAGTTTGCTGAATTGTAGAGTAAATTTTACAAAAAAGCGGCACAAAACAGTTTACATTAAGGTAAACAGCCTTGTTGCCGCATCAAAATTATTCCAAAACGGTAACTTCTATAGACTGAATAGTAATAGTTTCCTTTGGTTTTTCGTTTTCGTCTGTTTTTGCAAAGCTTATGTCAAAGGCAACCTCCAGCCCTTCATAAACCTGCCCGAACACAGTGTGGCGATAATCAAGGTTTGGGGCACCACCCGCCTGTTTGTAGGCATCAATAACCTCACTGCGCCAGCCTGCCTCCTGCATAAGTGTCACAATTTCGTTTGAAATTGTGCTGGACGGCTGACAGGTAACAATAAAAAACTGACTGCGGTTGGTATCTTCACCGCTGTTTGCCATTGATATTGCCCCTGTGTAATGATGCAGATTGTCGCTGAACTCATCGCTGAACGGCAGCTGCCATATGCTGTTGCCGCCATAGCCTGTGCCTTCAGGATCTCCTGTCTGGATGACAAAATCTTCTACAACACGGTGGAATATAACCCCGTCGTAATATCCGTTCTGCGCATGGGTGACAAAGTTTTCCACTGCAAGGGGAGCATACTCGGGATAAAGCTTGATTTTGATGTCGCCCTTGTCGGTTTTAATTGTAGCAACAGTATCCCCGCTTGCCGGTGCGGCAAACTGAACCTCATCCGACTGCACCTTGCTGAGATTGACTGTTTTTGTGGAACACGCCCCCAGTGTTAAACACATTAAAGCCGCCATAACGACAGCAAAAACTTTTTTCATACCTTTAACCCCATTAAA
>JAGBFE010000140.1 GCA_018109965.1 Oscillospiraceae bacterium
AACATAAATTTTCAGACCATATACAATGCGGTGGCAGCGGTTATGGGCACTGGCCCCCACAGTACACTTACCCACGAGGATTTGTCTTTCAATGCGGTTACAGTGCTTAAAAACGCAAATATTATCGCACAGGGCAACAGCAAATGGACGGTGGATGTGGCAGAGATAATGCTTGCAATGATGAACAGGGAAAACTGTATGGCAAGGCAGATAGCGGATATGTTTATAAAGGACAAATCACAGTTTGTAACAGAACTTCACAAAATCTGCCGAAAGTTTGGCGCTTTGCAGTTTCAGTCTGTGCGAAGAGAAGAGGAAATAAAAAAGGAATATAAAAATCTCGAAAAATTCGGCAAAAACCTTGTGCGGCAGGCGCTGTTAAATCCCTTTGACCCTTGTATTGCAAGAGAAAATGAGATGCAGCGTATGCTTGAAATTCTTATGCGCCGTCAGAAAAACAACCCCTGCCTTGTGGGACAGGCAGGAGTGGGCAAAACTGCAATAGTGGAAGGTGTGGCAAATATGATTGCCCAAAAAACCGCCCCCTGTGAAATGTGGAATAAAAGCATATATTCCATTGATATAACACAGCTTATTGCTGGCACAAAATACCGTGGTGATTTTGAAGAACGGCTGAAAAATATTATCGATGAAGTCAGCGGAGACAAGGATATTATTTTGTTTATCGATGAAATACACATTATTACATCGGCAGGAGCGGCAGAGGGGGCAATAGATGCCGCCAACATTTTAAAGCCTGCACTGGCAAGGGGAAAGGTGCAGGTTATAGGGGCAACCACACAGGAGGAATACCGTCGTGTTGTGGAAAAAGATTCGGCACTTGAACGGCGCTTTTCAAAGGTGACGGTGGAGGAGCCTGATGAAGTTTCTGCAATTAAAATTATAGACGGGTTAAAATCACGTTACGAAACCCATCACAATATAAAAATAACCGATGCTGCGGCACACGCCTGTGTAAAACTGTCAAAAAGATATATACAGGGAAGGTTTCTGCCCGACAAGGCGGTGGACCTGCTGGACGAAAGCTGTGCAAGGGCAAAGCTGGCGGGGCTTGGGACGCTGAATGAAAATATGGTGGAAAAGGTGATAAGCGAACAGACAAAAATACCGCTGGAACAGCTGACAAAGCAGAATAAAGGTGATTTTTCTGACCTGGAGACCAATCTTAAAAACAGCATAATAGGGCAGGATAAAGCGGTCACAGCTGTTGCGGCGGCAATGAAAAAATGGCGTGCAGGCCTGCGGGAACAGGACAAGCCTATCGCTTCATTTTTGTTTTCGGGGCCAACAGGTGTGGGCAAAACCCAGACCTGCAAGGTGCTGTCCCGCTGTCTGTACGGGGATGAAAAGGCGATTATACGTATCGACTGCTCTGAATACGGCGAAAAAAACGATGTGAACAAACTTATCGGTTCTCCTCCGGGTTATGTGGGGTACGAAGACGGCGGCAAGTTTGAAAAGGAACTGTTAAATCGTCCATACAGTGTGGTGCTGTTTGATGAAATTGAAAAGGCACATCCCGATTTGTGCAATCTGCTGCTGCAGATAATGGATGATGGATATATTACAACAGGCAATGGCAAAACTGTCAGCTTTAAAAATGCGGTAGTTATTATGACTTCCAACGTGGGTGCAAAGCAGCTTATGTCAAAAACAGCTGACCTTGGGTTTTCGGCAAACGAAAAATCACAAAAGGAAAAAAACAGCATCAAAATTGACAATGCGCTCAGGCAGCATTTTTCTCCTGAATTTATCGGCAGAATTGATGATATAATAGATTTTGATGTACTGGATATGCAAAGTGTTGAAAAAATCACCCGTCTGATGGTGGAACAGCTGAAAAAAAGGCTGCAAAATCTGCACATAAACCTTGATCTGAGCCCCGAACTAATAAGCTACATTTCTCAAAAAGGATACAGCGAAAACTATGGTGTGCGGCCGCTGCGCAAACAGATAAGCAGCACAATAGAAAATTTCTTGTCAGAGGGTATATTTGATGGTAAAATAAAAGCTGATGATTCCATCTGCCTTGACATAATGGACGGGCAGGTGGTTATGAAATAAACTCACAGCGAGGTCAGATTTATGAGAACTATTACAAAAAAATATATCGTTACAGAAGAAATGACAGCATCAAGATATGCAAGCGGCACACTGGAGGTGTTTGGCACACCGGGGCTTGTTGCCTGTATGGAAGACACAGCAAAAACACTGGTTGAAGAAGACCTTAAAGAAGGTGAAAGCAGCGTTGGCACAAAAGTTTCCACAAGCCACGTTAAAGCAAGCAAGGTGGGTGCTGAAATCACAGTGGAAGCAACCCTTGTAAAACAGGAAGGCAGAATGTACGACTTTGTTATCAAAGCATTTGAAAACGGTGTGCTTATCGGCGAAGGCGAACACACCCGTGCAGTTATCAACATTGAACGCTTCCTTGCAAAGCTGGATAAATAATATGAGCAATAAAGCAAAAAATAAAAATTCAATGCTCAACGTTCTTTTGTTTGTCTTTGCGGCAGTATTTGTTGTTTCGGGAGCAATGCTTGTAAAAAACATAGTACAGGGCAATAAAGAGCAGGCGGTTTTTGAAGAACTTGCAACCCCTGTTGACAACATTGATATGTCTCTTACACAGCAGGAAAAAAACGAAATTCTGTTTGAGCAGTATTCAAGACTCAAAGAAAAAAATCCGCATTTTGTAGGTTGGGTGAAGATAGAAAACACAAAGCTGGACTATCCTGTTATGCATACCCCCGACGATGTGGAATATTATCTGCGCCGTTCTTTTGACGGCAGCTATGCAGTCAGCGGTACACCGTTTATCGGGTATGATTGCACTGCAGACAGCCGGCTTTCGATTATCTATGGTCATCATATGAAAAACGGAACAATGTTTGCCACACTGCACAACTACCAGGACAAAGCATACTGGGAAGACCACAAAGAACTGCGGTTTGACACAGTTGACAGTCTGCGCACCTACGAAATTGTGTCAGCATTTTATACCGAAATTGACCCTACAGGCGAAAACGGCGAATTTGACTACTACAACTATAACGGTGATGTATCTGATGAAGATTTTGCAACCTACGCACAGAACATAAAAGCGATGTCTATGTATGATATGGGTGTGGAAATCAGCAACGATGACAGGCTGGTCACACTTTCCACCTGCTCATATCACCACGAAAACGGACGCTTTGTGCTGGTGGCACGGCTTAAAGATGTTGTGAC
>JAGBFE010000141.1 GCA_018109965.1 Oscillospiraceae bacterium
CTCATTCACTTTCAATTTAATATTTAATTTTGTCTAAACTTTCGGGGTCACTTCATTTAAAATCTGCGGGTCTTTGTTTTCAGTCTATTTTTCTCTGTATTTTGCCATAAGTTTTTTAAACAGCTCATTTGTTGACGGAGGTGTATATGTAATGGCATTTGCACCCGCCTCGATAGTCTTGCGGATAAATTCATCGGTGTTGCCGCCCGAAGCCATAATCGGTACATCGGGGAATTTCTCTCGGATTTTACGCACAATTTCCGGAGTATCAGGGCCGCCTGCCACATTGAGAATTGACACTCCTGCATCAAGGCGTGCCTGTATATCGGTGTCAGCACTGACTACTGTTACAATCACAGGAGCATCTATTTCCTCTGCTACCATTCGGATATTCTCATTGGAGACAGGCGCATTCATAACAACCCCCATTGCACCGTGCATTTCGGCATCTTTGGCAAGGTTTACCGATCGTTGACCATTTGTTATTCCACCGCCCACACCACAAAAAACAGGAACATAGGATGCCTGTATAATTGCATCTCCTATAATCTGCTGCGGTGTAAAAGGATATACTGCCAGCACAGCATCGGCATCGCAGTTGCGGATAATTGCTATATCAGTTGTAAAAACCAGACTTTTGATACGTCTGCCATACACAAGTATGCCCGAAGCTTCGTATATGGATTTTGGCATTTCAAGAATATTGTGTCTGAGACGGCTTTCAATCTTTGGCATTTCAGGTTTGTTTTTCATTTTGTCGCCTCCTGTATATTTTCTATTATATAATTCATGTTAAACAAAAAATGTTGTAAAACAGTGTTAAACATATGAACAAATGATGTATAATATAAAAATAACAGGTGAAAACGCTTTTGCAACCGCAAAAAGCTGTGCTGCAACCGTCGGTTTACATTTTTCCAAGACTGATTGGTAGCTTTTTTGTGTGGTTGCAGGTATAATTAAGGCATAAAGAAAGCTTTCATTCCGCAATTGGTTTTATGATAAAAGCGAAAGGAAGATACTATGATATTGGCAGATAAAATAATAACTTTAAGAAAACAGCAGGGCTGGAGCCAGGAACAGCTGGCAGACAAACTTGCAGTAAGCCGACAGTCGGTAAGCAAATGGGAAAGCGGTTTATCCATCCCTGACCTTGACAAAATAATAAAAATGAGTTCCATTTTTGGTGTGTCCACCGACTATCTTTTAAAGGATGATATAACAGAGCTCCCTGTAAATCCTACAAGCGAAACCGCAACAAGCTATGACTATGATGAAAGCGTGCTGGTAACTGTAGAGGATGCAAATACATATATGTCACTGTGCGAAAGGCTGGCCGGATTTTTTGGTCTCGGTGTTGCACTGTGCATTATTTCACCAATACCGCTTATCTTTCTCGGCGGTATGTCAGAAATGGCAAAATATGCGCCTTATGAAGATGTTATGGGCGGCATTGGCGTTGCAATACTGCTGCTGATAGTTGCAATGGGTGTTGCCGTGCTGGTTGTGTGCGGACTTCAGACAGGCAAATGGGAATTTCTTGAAAAAAGCGCCATTACCCTTGAATACGGCGTAAAAGGAATTGTTGAAAAGAAAAAAGCTGCTTTTGAAAAAACTTTTATATATTCAATAGCTATCGGGGTTACACTTTGTATTGCCGGTGTTGTACCTCTTATGATTTTCAGCGGTTTTGACTTTGAAGACTACATCTACACAATTCTTGTGGATATATTGCTTCTGTTTATTGCCGTTGCTGTGTTCCTGTTTGTAAAAGCGGGCATTGTTCACGGATGTTATCAGAAACTTTTGCAGGAAGGCGAATTTTCTGACAGCGAAAAAAGAACAAAACGCCGCCTTGACCCTATCTCAACAATCTACTGGTGCAGTATCGTAGCAGTTTATCTGCTGTGGAGCTTCACCACCTTTGAATGGCACCGCACCTGGATTATATGGCCTGTTGCCGGCGTGGCATATGCAGTAGTGGAAGCTGTTGCAAAGGTGATTATGAACAAAA
>JAGBFE010000011.1 GCA_018109965.1 Oscillospiraceae bacterium
GACAAGACCTGTAAATTTCATCATTGAACGCGGACAGAAAATAGCAATCAAGGGTGTAAACGGCCTTGGCAAATCCACACTGCTGAAAACAATGCTGGGTATTATTCCTGCATTCAGCGGCGAAGTTAACCTCGATTTTTACGCCGAGCCTGCATACTTTGAACAGGAGCACATTGCATCGGGCAAAAGCGCACTGCAGGAAATATGGGATATGTATCCGTCCATGACCAACGCAGGTGTGCGCGGTGCACTGGCAACATGCGGACTGACCACACAGCATATCGAAACACAGTGCAAGGTGCTGTCGGGTGGTGAAAACGCAAAGGTGCGCCTGTGTGCTTTGATGCTTAAAGCCTTTAACGTGCTGGTGCTGGACGAACCTACCAACCACCTTGATGTTGATGCAAAGGACAGTCTGAAAAAAGCAATCAGAGAGTTTAAAGGCACAGTGATACTTGTAAGCCACGAGCCGGAATTTTACAGCGATATTGTGACAGATATCTGGAATCTTGAAGACTGGACAACAAAAATCGTGTAATCCTTAATTATATATTATTTAAAGAAAGACGGTATTTAGCATGAAATATGATGTTATTATTATCGGTGCAGGCCCCGGTGGCATTTTTGCCGCATATGAACTGATGCAGCTTGATTCTTCTCTTAAAGTTGCGGTTTTTGAAGCAGGCCACGCCCTTGAAAAACGCCACTGCCCTATTGATGGGGACAAAATCAAAAGCTGTATCAACTGCAAAAGCTGTTCCATTATGAGCGGTTTTGGTGGTGCAGGTGCATTTTCTGACGGCAAATACAACATTACCAACGACTTTGGCGGCACACTGTACGAATATATCGGCAAAAAACAGGCGCTGGACCTGATGAAATACGTTGACGAAATCAATCTGCGCTACGGCGGTGAAGGCACAAAGCTGTATTCTACCGCAGGCAGCCGTTTTAAAACACTTTGTATCCAGAACGATTTACATCTGCTGGATGCCTCGGTGCGTCACCTTGGCACAGACATCAACTACATTGTGCTGGAAAATCTTTATGCCGACCTTAAGGACAAGGTTGATTTTTACTTTGACACACCTGTGCAGAATGTGGAACACACAGATGGAATTTACAAAATCATCTGTGCTGACGGCGTTTTTGAATGCCCTAAATGCATAATCTCGGTTGGCCGCAGCGGCAGCAAATGGATGGAAAAGGTTTGCAAAGAGCTGGATATCCCCACCAAATCCAACCGCGTTGACATCGGTGTGCGTGTGGAACTGCCTGCCGCAGTTTTTGCACATCTGACCGATGAACTTTATGAAAGCAAAATTGTTTACCGCACCGAAAAATACGGCGACAGGGTGCGCACCTTCTGTATGAATCCGAAGGGTGCAGTGGTAACCGAAAACACCAACGGTATCATCACTGTTAACGGCCACAGCTACGAAGACCCTGCAAAACAGACCGAAAACACCAACTTTGCTCTGCTTGTTGCAAAACATTTTTCCGAGCCTTTCAAGGATTCCAACGGCTATGGCGAAAGCATTGCGAGACTGAGCAATATGCTGGGCGGCGGTGTAATTGTGCAGCGCTTTGGTGACCTTATCCGCGGCAGACGCTCAACACACAGCAGAATTCAGGAAGCTTTTATCACACCAACACTAAGCGCAACACCGGGCGATCTGAGTCTTGTTTTGCCAAAACGCATCCTTGACGGCATTATCGAAATGATTTATGCTCTGGACAAAGTTGCGCCCGGCACTGCAAATGAAGATACTTTGCTCTATGGTGTGGAAGTAAAATTCTACAATATGGAAGTTGAAGTGGACGGCAAACTTGAATGCCGCTACAAAGACCTGTATATCATTGGTGACGGCAGCGGTATAACACACTCACTGTCCCACGCTTCTGCAAGCGGCGTGCATGTTGCAAGAAATATTGTTAACAGATAATGTTGCTGCA
>JAGBFE010000142.1 GCA_018109965.1 Oscillospiraceae bacterium
ACCTATGGAGCAGAACACACCTGGCAGCCATATGCAGATAAACAGGAATATCTTGAGTATAACAACAATTGTTTTTACCAGAAAATCGCCGCTGCTTTTGCCCACATCGCCCAAAGTTTTTTTGTTTTTCAGCGGTTTGCCTGTGTGAACATCAAAGTTTGCATTTTCATAACTGAAATCATTGTGAACTTCGCTTTCCGCAGCGGTTGTGCCGTTGTGTGCATAAGAGGATTTATTGGCATATTTTGGCATCACAGGTGTTTTGGTCATGATTCTTGTTTTGATAAAGCTGTATATGATAAGAAATGCAATGCCCAGACTGATAAGTTCAAAAAACAGATTTACAATGCCTGCAAGCAGGTCGGACAGACGGCCAAAGCCAAATCCCCATATTGTACTTCGTATTGTGCCGCTGATAATATCAAACGGAATGGATACAAGCCATATTGCAAACAGTACAACAACAAATTCCACAATTATCCTTGCAATGTCGCTGAGTGAAAGGCTGAGAATTCTTTCTGTCACCTGATTGATAAAACCTACACAGGCTTTTATGTAATATTCAAGGCTTTTGCTTTTGGCAGCACTGTTGTCTATGTGATAAGCCTCCAGTATTTCGGCGGCAAGGTCATCAATATCGCCAAAATCTGCAATTGCCTGTGCTTCGGTTTTGCCGTCCTGAATTTTAAAATCTATGTGACTCTGATATTCATCAATAATATCCTTGCGCTCTTTTTCGTTGAGAATGCTGAGCCTTGCATCCAGTTTTGCAAAAAATTCTTCTCTGGTCATATTATTGCATCTCCTTTATAAAACTGTTGACAGTGCCGGAAAACTCCATCCATTCCTTTGTAAGGACATCAAGATAGATTTTTCCTGCAGTGGTTATTTTGTAGTATTTTCGTGCAGGTCCTTCAGCAGACTGTTCAAGGTAGGTTTCGCAGTATCTTTCGTTGGTCAGCCTTTTAAGCAGAGGATATATGGTGCCTTCATTTATATCCATTATCCTGCCCACCTCGCTCACCAGCTGATATCCGTATTTGTCTTCCTTGCTTATAACCAAAAGCACAATCAGCTCCAGAACGCCTTTTTTAAACTGAGTATTCATCAATTGCTCCTTTAAATGTATTTGGAGTTGTAATACAACACACAAGCCACAAAGATAATGTTTGTCAATGCAGCAAAAGCTTTTAATATCACAGCGGTGTGTTTCTTGGCTATTATATTATCACCACTACTTTGCAATGTCAAGTAGTGAATTTTTTTTAATAGTGGTCGGATTGATACCGGTTTATGATACATAAGATGAAATATATTTATTAAAAGAAACTGCTCAAAAAATTTTTCAAAAAGTTGTTGTGGGCTTTTATAAACAGGACTTTTCCGTAGTATTTTTCCAAAATAAAGACAGAAAACAGGTTAACGTACTATATATGACAATATATCTTGGAAAGTTCACAAATTAGTGGTAAAATATAAAAAATACAATGTATAAGGGGAGGTATGGCTTTGAAACGACTTGCGGCAATTTTTATAACTCTTGTTATGCTGTGCGGCTGCAGCAGTATCGGTGTAAACAAAAACATCACGGGTTTGCTGTCTTCTCCAAAACATTCCCAGACCGAAAGCCTGATAGTGCAGGAGATAGGGGATTATCTGGGGGAAAACATCACCCTTAAATATTCACAGACTCAGGGCTACAGTGCACCGATACAGTTTGTTGATATCGATGGTGACAAAACAGATGAGGCTTTGGTTTTTTACTATGCACCCAACAAAGGCACAAACATACGCTTTGCATTTTTGAAAAACATTGATGAAAAGTGGGAAATTGTTTTTGACAAGGAAGGTCTTGGGACTGAAGTTTTCTATTTTGATACAATTGAGCTGCAGGGCCTTGCTGGCAAACAGATTCTTGTGGGATATCTGCCGTCCAACATAAACGAAAACTTTTTTGTTACATACTTTACCGACACACAACTGGGCAATGAGGACTATATGGAGGTATGTGAGGATATATTTATCGCAGATGTCACCAGTGACGGATACGATGATGTTATCCTTACAAATATGCTGTACGACAACAGAATAAGAGTCAAGGTTCTCACATTTGGTCAGGATTATACATTTAAAACTGCAGGTACCAAGGTGCTTAAACGCGGTGATGTGCAGATAACACAGGTGGCGGTTTCACAGATATATGACGGAAAAACCGCACTTTACATAGATTATGCGGACAGCTACAACAAGCTGTATACCGAGGCAGGTATCCTGCAGGGGACAGCTATCATAAACTGCCTCAGTGCCGACACAGTGTCACGCGTGTGGGAATATCCCTACAAGCTTAACAGCTGTGACATAGACGGTGACGGAATATGGGATATACCTGTAGTCGCAGAAAATCATCAGAATAATGATTATCAGGTGCTCAGAAATATCCAGTGGACCGATTATTCACAAAATCCTCCACAGGTAAAAATGGCGGGGATATACGATACCGCAGAAAATATTTTTGTGGCATTGCCGCAGGAATGGCAGAATACTGTGCATACACTGTATAATACAGGTTTCTGGCAGGTGGTTTCCGATGAAGACGAAACAGTGCTCGTTAAATTTGAAAAGAAGGAAACAGGCGGCGCAGGAAAGATAAATGATTATTCTTACAATATAGCTGTGGGCGCAGATGTGTGGAATGTAAAATTTCACGAAACAGTACAGTTTGAATATATAGAATTTATACTTGACAACATAAAAGCTTTTGAATAGCAGAAAGGGTTTTATATGTCTAAAATATTAGTAGTTGAAGATGAAAACAATATCGGCGAAATTGTGGAAATAAATCTCAAGCTGGCACACCACACTGTAACAAGGGTTACAAGCGCAGAAGCTGCCCTTGAGGTTATAGACCAAGGCGAAAAATTTGATGTTGCCCTGCTTGATATTATGCTTCCGGGGATGAACGGTATTTTTCTCTGTGAGCAGATACGCAAAAATGACGAAAAAATAGGCATAATTATGCTGTCGGCAAAAAGCCAGGAGCACGACAAAGTTACCTGCCTTTCGGTATGGGCGGATGACTATATCACCAAACCTTTTGGTGTGCAGGAACTGCTTGCAAGGGTGGAATCCCTGCTGCGGCGTGTAAACAAGGAAACAGGCATAATGACAAGTGATGAGATTATACAGTCAGGGCCGTTTACACTGGATTTGAAAAGCCGTGTATTGTACAAAAACAAGCAGATGATAGACCTTACCAGCGTGGAATTTGGCATAATGGAACTGTTTTTCCGCAACGAAGGCACAGCCCTTGTGCGAGAAAAAATCCTGGAAGGTGTATGGGGCGAAAACTATTTTGGAGATGTAAAAATTGTTGATGTAAACATCCGCCGTCTGCGTATAAAAATTGAGGAAGATCCGTCAAATCCGCAGTACATAGTTACAATCTGGGGATACGGTTACCGCTGGACAGTTTAAAAGAGGACAGTATGAACAGTATTACAAAAAGATGGATTAAAGGCAGTCTGCTGATAATTATTGTGCTGTTGGTGCTGGCAGAGATTTTTCTCACAATGTCGTTCCGCAACTCCTATTATTCCGAAGTTGAAACTGCACTCACCAACCGTATCAATACCATCAACGGCACACTGTCTGCATCGGGCAATATGTCCCAGTCGGACAAGGAAAAGCTTTTGTTCAATCTGACCTATGACTTTGCCGAAACGGACAAGTTTGAACTTATGCTTCTGGACGAAAACGGGCAGCTGCTGGCAACATCGTCGGGCTTTGCGCCTTCAAGCACACAGCATATCAGTGATTTTCAGCTGACAGATGTAGGCGAAGACAATATTTTTATAAACAGCTATATATCAGCTATGGACGAAAAAATTGTCAGTGCCACATTTAAGATGGAGGAAGCAGCGGGCGAAATTTGTGCGGTGCGCATTGTAACCTCCGTTACAAGAGTTGATGAGGAAATTTATATTCTTATAGCACTTGGCATTATTGCGGCAGTGATAATTGTTGCAGTAAGTGTTGTTTCGGGTATGTATTTTATCCGAAGCATTGTTATGCCAATCAATTCAATTAAAGACACTGCTGACAAAATTGCACAGGGTGAATTCAATGTGCGTGTTGAGCATAACAAAAAATACGACAGGGAACTCAGCGAGCTGTGTGATTCCATAAACCATATGGCGCAGGAGCTTGGACGCAGTGAAGAGCTTAAAAATGAATTTATATCTTCAGTGTCTCACGAACTGCGCACTCCGCTGACAGCAATCAAAGGC
Source organism: Oscillospiraceae bacterium (assembly GCA_018109965.1). Next base: position 4,287 of record JAGBFE010000142.1, read on the forward strand.
TGGGCAGAAACAATGAGCAACACACAGGATGCCCAAACTCTTGAAAAAGGCACCGAGATTATCCTGAAAGAAACCAACCGACTGTATTCGATGGTGGAAAACCTGCTGGATTTTTCACGTCTGCAAAATGCAAGTCTGGCGCTCAGCAAGGAAAAGCTGGACCTTGTGGCAGAGGTATACGAGTCTGTAATTATGTTTATGCCACAGGCTGCAGCCAAAAATGTGACAATTGAGTTTGAAGAACCTGAAATGTTTTTGCCTGTTATGGCGGATAAAAGCAAGATAAAACAGGTTATGGTAAATCTGCTGGACAATGCACTCAAGTATTCGCAGGAAAATTCGGTTATCGAAGTAAATATCACACAGAACAAAGGCGAAAATACTGCTACGGTTGAAGTGAAGGACTACGGCAAAGGCATACGTCCCGAAGAAATCGGCAGTGTAAAACAAAAGTTTTACAAAGGTAAGGGCGCAAAACGCGGCAGTGGCATTGGTCTTGCCCTTGTTGATGAAATTATAAAACTTCACGGCGGTACCTTTGATGTGGAAAGTGAATATAAAAAATATACAAGTATGCGCTTTACATTAAAAACAGTGCGTACTATGAAAGGAAAATAAATGAAAAAAACATCTATAGGCGGCCAGGCACTTATTGAGGGCATCATGATGAAAGGCCCGCACAAGCTGGCCATTGCAGTCAGACAGCCTGACGGAGAAATAAATATCAAGGTTGAGGATGTAAAAAAGAATAAATTTGCAAAAATACCAGTATTGAGAGGTATGATAAACTTTATCGACAGCCTTGTTACAGGCTATAACTGTCTTATGCACTCGGCAAATATCGCTTTGGATGGTCTGGAAGAAGAACCGACCAGGCTTGAAATCTGGCTGGAAAACAAATTCGGCAAAAAGGCAACAGAATATCTCACAATGGTTGCGGGTGTGCTTGGCGGTATGCTGGCTCTGGTACTGTTTATGGTGCTGCCAACAACTATCACCGGCATCATTGACCGCTTTTTGCCTCTTGGTGCGTTCAAAGCTGTTGTGGAAGGTGTTACCAAGCTGATTATATTTTTTGTATATATGATTGGTATCACATATCTTGAAGATGTAAAACGCCTGTTTATGTACCACGGTGCCGAACACAAAACCATTGCCTGCTATGAGGCAGGAGAGGAACTGACGGTGGAAAACGTGCGCAAGCACAGCCGTTTTCATCCGCGCTGCGGCACAAGCTTTTTATTTATTGTTGTTATCGTAAGTATCCTTGTTTTCTCCTTTGTGCCATGGCACTCAACGCTTGGCAGGGTAGGGCTAAAATTGCTGTTTTTGCCTGTTGTTGTGGGCATTGCCTACGAAATTTTAAAATTCACAGGCCGTCACGATAATATGTGCACAAAAATTCTTGCTTCTCCGGGTTTGTTCTTTCAGAAATTCACAACCAAGGAACCGGAAGATGATATGATTGAAATTGCAATTGCGGCAACACTCAAAGTTATTCCTGAATGCGAGGAAGACGACAGATGGTAATCCGTGAACTTTACCGACAGATGTGCGAAATCATTGCGCAAAACCCCGAAAGTGATGCGCAGTTTGAAGCAAATCAGCTTGTTGAATTTGTAACAGGCAAAAAGCGCATAGATGTTATGCACGAAACTGCAGATGAACAGACTGAACAGAAACTGATGGAATATGCCCAAAAACGTAAGGATGGCTATCCTTTGCAGTACATCATTGGCAGCTGGCAGTTTTTTGACCTTGACTTGTATGTGGGCGAAGGGGTGCTTGTACCCCGTCAGGACACCGAAACAGTGTGCGAAGCTGCTTTTGAAGTTATAAATACCATTGATGCTCCAACTGTTTTGGACCTGTGCAGCGGCAGCGGCTGTATTGCATTGGCA
>JAGBFE010000143.1 GCA_018109965.1 Oscillospiraceae bacterium
AATAAAAACAATAAACCCGTCAGATTGTTTCTGACGGGTTTTGATTTATAATGTTTATTTTACCTGATTGTCTTATTCAACGCGCAGGTTTGGTTTAAAGTATAAAGTTTATCTTGTCACTTTTACACGGGACAGAATATGACATGCCTCGCCGGGCTTGAGGTGCACACCGTGGTCTTTTTTATCCCATTGATGCGAAGCACCTTCCTTGTCAGGCAGGCTCAGCCATGGTTCTACACAGAAAAATTTTGTTTTTGGTGTTTTTGCAGTCCACATTGCAACATATGGGAAATCCTGCACATCAAAATCAATTCTTCTTCCGCTGTCTTTTTCCACAATGGACACTGTTTTTGTGGTGAGGTCAGAAAAAATCAAGGTATCATTTTCAAAGAAATTGTCCTTGAGAGGTATCTGTGTGATGTTTTCTTTGTAAATACGGCTGCTGCCGTCCAAAAGCAGATTTTCGCTGTAAAGCCATTCAACAGGGGACTGAGGTGAGTCGAATTCAATATAATAGTCTTCAGTTGTATGATTGTCATCAAAAGGCAGACGGAAACCGGGGTGGAAACCAAGGCCAAAATGCATATCACGGTTATCAATGTTTGTAACATCAATTTTGTGATGAACAGAATGACCGCTCAGCACAAAGCTGGTGCGGAACACAAAGTTGTATGGATGTTTTTTTCTGCTTTCAGCGGTTGCTTTATATTCAAAAATAATGATGTTGTCTTCTTTAAGCACAAGAGAGTGTTCAACATTGCGGATAAAGCCGTGGTTGCCTGCAGAATATTCTTCTCCTTCAAAAGTAAATCTGCCGTCTTTGAGGCGGCCTACCCAAGGAAACAGAACAGGTGCACTGTAAGCCCATATGCTTTTGTCTGCCTGCCACAGCATTTCTTCATTTTTGTCATTTTTTAAACTTATCATCTGTGCCCCGAGGCTGTCCACAGTAAGGGTCAAAAAGGTGTTTTTAATAGTGTATTGCATTTAACTTTATACCTCAAAATCTTTGTTTAAAAAATCATATAATACATATTCTTGCAACATTTTTAATGGTTTTATATATTATATACTACTTTTAAAATAAATAAAAGATGCAAAATGACTAAAAATTTGTAATTTTTTAAAATTTAATTGCTATTTTGTAGTACTCTTGACGGTTTTATCATATTGGCTTGTAAAATATGCACAAAATATATGATAAAAATATTGAAAAACATACAAATACTGTGCTATAATTTAAAAGTTAGTGATTAGTCAATAAATTTTTACGGAGGATTGCTGTGAAGGATTTTATAAATCAGATAGACAAGCGTCGCACATTTGCTATCATCTCTCACCCTGACGCAGGTAAAACAACACTTACAGAAAAACTGCTTTTGTACGGCGGTGCAATTCAGCAGGCCGGTATCGTTAAAGGCAAAAAAGGTGCCCGTGCAGCAACTTCTGACTGGATGGAAATTGAAAAACAGCGTGGTATTTCTGTTACATCATCTGTTATGCAGTTCAACTATGATGGCTACTGTGTAAACATTCTGGACACTCCTGGTCACCAGGACTTCTCTGAAGACACATACCGCACACTTATGGCTGCAGACAGTGCTGTTATGGTTATCGACGCTGCAAAAGGTGTTGAAACACAGACCAAAAAACTGTTCAAGGTTTGCACACTGAGAAATATTCCTATCTTTACATTTATCAACAAAATGGACCGCGAAAGTCAGGACCCGTTTGACCTGCTGCAGGAAATCGAGGATGTTCTCGGTATCGAGACATATCCTATGAACTGGCCAATAGGCAGCGGCAAGGATTTTAAAGGTGTTTATGACCGCAACAATCAGGAAATCATTGCTTTCAGCCACGATGGCAAAGTTGGTGTAAACCAGGCTATTGCAACAAAGGCAAAAATCGGTGATGATAACCTTGATGAACTGCTTACAGCACCGCTTAATCAGCTGCTCAGCGATGATATTGAACTTATCGAAGGCGCAGCAGCTGACTTTGACCGTGAAAAAATCAACACAGGCAAACTTACACCTGTATTCTTTGGTTCTGCACTTACAAACTTTGGTGTTGAACCATTTATCAAGGAGTTTCTGGCCCTTACAACCTCACCGCTGGCAAGACAGTCTGACGCAGGGCTTATCGATCCAAAAAGCGAAGATTTTTCTGCTTTTGTGTTCAAAATTCAGGCAAATATGAACAAGGCACATCGCGACAGAATTGCATTTATGCGTATCTGCAGCGGCAGATTTGAACGCGGCATGGATGTTTTCCACGTTCAGGCAGGCAAAAAAATTAAGCTTGCACAGTCCACACAGCTTATGGCAAGTGAGCGCGAAACTGTAGATGAAGCATTTGCAGGGGATATCATCGGTATCTTTGACCCGGGTATCTTCTCAATCGGTGATACAATTACAACTGCCAAAAAGCCTTTCCGCTTTGCAAGTATTCCAACCTTTGCACCGGAACATTTTGCACGTATCTCTCAGGTGGATACAATGAAGCGCAAACAGTTTGTAAAGGGTATGGAACAGATTGCACAGGAAGGTGCAATTCAGATTTTCAAAGAGCTTGGCGGCGGTATGGAAGAAGTTATCGTAGGCGTTGTTGGTGTGCTTCAGCTTGAAGTTCTGGAGCATCGTCTCAAAACCGAATACAATGTTGATATCCGCATCACAGCGCTTCCGTATGCGCATATCCGCTGGATTGAAAACGAAGAGATTGATGTTAAAAAGCTTAATCTTACATCTGACACAAAATGTGTTGAAGACTTCAAAAACCGCAAACTGCTTCTTTTCACAAGCCCTTGGAATGTTAACTGGGCGACTGAAAAGAACCCTGACCTTATTCTTGCAGAAATCGGCAAATAGA
>JAGBFE010000144.1 GCA_018109965.1 Oscillospiraceae bacterium
ACTTCGATTGGAAGTTCGCCTTCTTTCATAAAAATACGGGAAGGTTTCTGGTTAGGGTTACAGCCATATTTAAGTTCAAGTTCTGTCATTGTGCAAACTCCTTTATGTATCATTAAACGTTTTTGTTTACAATTTTTGTTGTTGTTTCGCCTGTTGTTCTGTTTACAAAACGCACAAAAAGGCTAACTTTGTTTGTTTCGTTAAGGCTGTTCCACAGCATATCTGTAACTTCGTCAATTGTGCCTTCAAAGCCTGTCACTGTTTTTGGTTCGCCTTCAAAGGATGGGATTGGGTTGCCGTTATCGTTGTATGTGTGGATAATTCTTGCTTCGCCTTCGATTGGTGCAGCATATTCGTAGAAATAGCGCAGGCACTGATTTTCGTTGCCTTTGTCGGATTTGAGGATGGACATTTTAAAGGAACCGTCTGCATTTACAGCTGCAGAAATTCTTGGTGTCCAGTTTGGACCGTCTGGTTCAAATTCTCTTGTTCTGAGAGCGTTTTCAAAGCTGTCTCCCTTAACCATAAAATCACGGATTGTATCTGTCTGGTCACCGTTTGTAACAACTGTTACATCACCAACTTTTCTTACAGGGTGATAGATGATAAGGCTTGGGTCCACCATTTTGCTTTCGTCAAAAGCTTTTGTACGGATACCGTCTTCTGTTTCTTCAAAAATTCTGTTCTGGCTGTTTACGCTGCGGCCCATAATGAAATATGCCATCACGATGTCTGTAGCTGTTTTGCCAACCATAATGCCTCTGCCAGGGTATTCTTTGCTCTGCAAGTATTCTGCTATTTTCATAATAATCAAATCCTTTTCTTAAATGTAAAACGGTTAAATTATTTTAATCACAATCAATGTAATGCATCTGTTGCATGAGGGTTTCTTCTCATGCAGGTTGTGCCCTGTACTGCTGCAGAAAGGGCTGCGTCCTCTGCGATTGTCTGGATTGCTCTTGGCAGGATAATCCATTCTGCCTTTTCCATAACACGCTTCTGCAGCACCTCCGGTGTGTCACCGCGCAGCACTTCAACAGCTTTCTGTGCAATGATTTCGCCGCCGTCAACAATTTCATTTACATAGTGCACTGTTGCACCTGTCACCTTAACGCCTTTTGCCAAAGCTGCTTCGTGCACCTTGAGACCATACATACCGTCACCGCAAAAGCTTGGGATAAGGGACGGATGAACATTGATGATTTTGTTTGGGAACTGTTTTATAAAGTTTTCTGACAGAATTGAAAGAAAGCCTGCAAGCACAACAAGGTCAATTTTATTGTCTTTAAGTTCTTTTACAAGGGCTTCTTCCCACTGTTCAGCGTTTTCAAAATCCTTTTTGCGGATAAGTGCAGTTTTTATGCCTGCTTTTTCTGCTCTTTCAAGGGCGTATGCACCTGCAACATTGCTGATTACCAGCTCCACTTTTGCATCGCGGATAATACCGGAATTCTGTGCATCGATAATCGCCTGCAGGTTTGTGCCGCCGCCGGAAACAAAAGCTGCTACTCTTAACATAAGATTACACCTTCTTCGCCGTCCACTACGCTGCCGAGAACGTATGCGTCTTCGCCCTGTGCTTTGAGAATTTCAATTGTTTTGTCTGCTTCTTCAGGGCTTACAACCATAACCATGCCAACACCCATATTGAATGTGGAGAACATATGGTCTGTAGGGATATTGCCTGTTTCTTTGATAAGGTCAAAGATTGGCAGAACTCTTACATCTTCATATCTGATTTTTGCTGTTTTGCCTTTTGGCAGTGCTCTTGGGATATTTTCAAAGAAGCCGCCGCCTGTGATGTGTGCAATGCTCTTTACATTAACTTCTTCAAGTACTGCAAGTGCAGGTTTTACATAAAGCTTTGTTGGTGTAAGCAGTGTTTCGCCAAGTGTGCCGCCAAGGCTTTCAACATACTGTGTGAGGTCTGCTCTTTCCACATCAAACACTTTTCTTACCAGTGAGAAACCGTTGGAGTGCACACCGCTGGATGGGATTGCCACCAGCACGTCGCCTGTTTTTACATTGTCGTTGTTGAGGATTTTGTCCTTTTCTACAATACCCACTGCAAAGCCGCCGATATCGTATTCGTCCACAGGCATAAGGCCCGGATGTTCAGCTGTTTCGCCGCCGATAAGGCTGCAGCCTGAATCAAGACAGCCTTTTGCAACACCGCTTACGATTGTTGCAACCTTTTCAGGATAGTTTTTGCCGATTGCTATGTAGTCAAGGAAGAACAAAGGTTTTGCACCGCAGCACACAATGTCGTTTACACACATTGCAACTGCATCAATACCGATTGTGTCGTGCTTGTCCATAAGGAATGCAAGTTTTACCTTTGTGCCACAGCCGTCTGTGCCGCTTACAAGCACAGGTTTTTCATATCCCTGTGGGAGTTCGTACATACCGCCAAAACCGCCAAGTCCGTTAAGAACTGCGCTTGTCAGTGTTTTCTGTACACTTTCTTTCATAAGCTCAACCGCTTTGTAACCTGCTGTTACGTCAACGCCTGCCGCTTTGTAGCTTTCAATAAAATCTGACATAAGATATACCTCTCTGAGTTCATATAAAAGGGGTTTGAATATAATGCTTAATAATTTTTAATTTGTCATTTTGTCTTGCCATAGCAATGGCAAAACACCTTCTGTTTATTTGCTTTTATCCTGTCAGCAAATGCATAACAAAACAAATTGTTTTTTGCATCTTTGTGCTTTTACACTTGCCAACATTATAAAAAAGTATTTTTATATATTATTTATTGTTAAGTTTTCTGTCTTTTTCAAGCACAGCATTTTCCATATCAATTTTCATCTGAGCAACTTTTGCTGCAAGTGTATCATCACTGAGTGCCAGCATCTGCACAGCAAGGATTGCTGCATTTTCTGCACCGTCGATTGCAACTGTTGCAACCGGGATACCGCTTGGCATCTGCACTGTGGAAAGCAATGCATCAAGGCCATCAAGTGTGGAGGATTTGATTGGCACACCGATAACAGGCAGTGTTGTGTGCGCTGCAAGCACGCCGCCAAGATGTGCTGCCTTGCCTGCTGCTGCAATGATAACGCCAAAGCCGTTTTCCTTTGCTTTTGCAGAAAATTCGCTTGCTGCTGCAGGAGTTCTGTGTGCAGACATAATTCTCATTTCGTATTCCACACCAAAGCTTTCAAGTTTTTTGGCTGCTTTTTCCATTACACCAAGGTCAGAATCGCTGCCCATAACAATTGCTACTTTTTTCATAACTTAACACCTTTCTTTTTGCAAAATAAATATGTCTATTTTTGATTACAAATATAAAAAAACGCAGAAACACCCCTGTAAAAAGGCAACGTCTCTGCGTTTTAAACCAAATAAAAGCAAACAGACGGTTTTTGCCTTTTTAAATCGGAAAATCTGTCAGTTTGTTTATCAATAGTACAGCACTTTACGGATGCTGCGTAGAGACGTCGGGGCCATATCCCCCAACATATATTGATTTTATATAGTTTTTGTAGGCAAAAGGCACTTATTTGCCCCTTACTCCTTTATTTTACTCTTATTTTTTTCCTTTTGCAATTGTAACTACTGCCAAAAATTATTGAAAAAGCTGTACTTTTATCGCATAGTTTATTCATTTTTACTAAAATTTACATTTTTAATGTACAAATTATGACCTACACCCCTTTAAAATGCCAAAACCACAGATTAAATATCAATCTGCGGCTTTGTGTTACATTTTGTCCAAAGTTTGTATTCAATACTGTTATCCTTTTAAAATTTCCTCCACCTGTGTCTGTGCATTTTCTGCATCCGGCACCAAGGCACCATACTGCACAGGAGCATTCCCAAGCAGTCGGACTATGCGCACAAGACCGTCAAGCTCCCGGGTGCCTATGTCGGTATTCAGAAAACTGTAGTTATCCTTTATTGCCTGCGGCACATCCTTTTCCAGCTTTTGCAGGTTGTTTTGCAAAAGTGTGCAGCCTGTCATATTTAAAAACTCAATACCCACACCGTTGTCCAGCAGCGCAGGCGAAACCGCAATTGCCGTCAACAAAGTATTTACATCCACATATCTGTTGCCTTTAAGCAAATATTGTTCTACCGACTTGGGCAGTTCTATATCTTCCGTGTCAATTTCAGCAAATGAATCCAGCAGTGTTCCAAACACTGCTTCATCACCCACCAAAAAATAATCCACCGTTATATCAAACTGCTGTGACAAATCCTGAACACACTGGCGTACCCCCGCATAGTCCATACTCTGCCCCAGTGTACGCTGCGGCAGTGACAGATAAAGTGACGACGGCACCGAAACAAGATTGACCTTTTGCTGAATTGCATTAAGCTGCAGCAAAAAATAAAACTGTGCCTCATCGCAGTCCAGCACCACAAGAGTTGTTTTGGTGTCGTCAGGTGTAAGGCTTAAAATCGGCACGTTGTGCTGTGCTTCTCCCGCTGCCTGTGGCTGGGAGTACTGCACAAACCAATAAAGCCCCACAAAACATATAAGCATAATGCTGAATGTCAGTGTAAAGGTAACCATAAACGCTTTCAGCCTTGTCATTTCAAAACCTCCGCAAAATTAAAATTCAATGTGGATATTATTGGCACAATCGCCTTTATGAGACAATCTGCACTATTGAAATTTTTGTGTTGAAGGTTTAAAATTATTTCATACGCTGGCGTAGCACAGTCGGTAGTGCAGCTGATTCGTAATCAGCAGGTCGTGGGTTCGATTCCCATCGCCAGCTCCATAATTTTTCATCCTGGAAGCAATGGAAATTTTATAGCGCCATTCTTTCAGGATTTTTGTTACCGTCCCGTTTTAAAGGAGTGACCATTATGCTTAAAATCACAGACAATATGACACGCTGTCAGCTGGGCGAAGCACTGAACATCGCTTTGCTGCAGGGCTTTTTGACCGAAAGTTCGGCTTTCCCTGTAATAAAAACTGACACAGTTTTGCCTTACAACCTTGAACAGATTATTTCTGACGCGATGCAACAAACAAAGCCCACCTGCGGTTCGCCTTTGCCATCCGTGGACGGCACTCTTTTTTCCCTTGATTACCGCACACAGAAAGGCCTTGAAAACCTGTTCTGTAACGGTATGTTTTTAAAGGATACCGACAACGATTTTTTCCCTGACAGCCTTGATGTAAAATTTGTTCTGCCCCAAAACTACACATGGCACATTGCTGCAGCAGCCTGCAATCTTGCTTTCCGTTTTGGTATGGAAACCACCGCCTACTGCACAAATCTCCTTGCCGATGAAAACTACAATGGCAATGCTGTGATTTTTACAGGCTGCGGCAGTCCGTCGGTACGTTTTAAACAAAATGGAAATACATATCACGTTTACATTGACGGCTGCGGAAGCGAGCTGGAACAGTTTGTCAGCCTTTTGTGCGAAAAATTCCCGCTGACAGGCAGTTTTGACCGCTGGGGCGACACCCTTTTGGAAATAACCCGCGATTTTGCAATGGAAACCGCCGACGGTCAGCTGGCTTATCTTGATGCAGCCGACAGCAGTGCCACCCTGTTCCATACACCTGATGTGAAACAATGGCAGAAAAAATATTTCCCCAAAGCACTGTTTTGTGACCACAAGGACGGCAGGGCAGTTTATTCAAAACAGTATGATATCCCCTGGGAAGCTGAAACTTTCCGCAATATAATGGAGCAGAAGGTTTATCCCCTTATAAACCAAGGTGACTGGGTAACGGTAAAAGCCGCTGTCAGCGAAAATAATGATGTGCGTATGTCACTGACAAAAGAAATCATTGACAAACTCACTCAGAAAGGCGCTTATTTTCAGGATATAAAAATTGTAAACAGCTACAAACAGGGGTTCTCATGGCTCAATGACATTGTTGTGCCCCGCCTTAAAGCAGGCGGCAGTCAGTTTGAAAAGTTTGAAATTTATTTCAAGCCTTTCCTGCCACAGGGCGTTACCGACTGGAGTGACGAAAACGGTGCAACCCCAAACCGTACCCGC
>JAGBFE010000145.1 GCA_018109965.1 Oscillospiraceae bacterium
GGCGCAATCAATGATGTGAAAACAAAGGAAGCTGCAAAAGCTCACCACAAACAGGAAGAAATCAACGCAGCAAATGAACTCAAAGCTAAAATCGACGGCAAAATTGTTGCGCTCAAAGCAAAAGCAGGCAAGGAAGGCAAACTTTTTGGTGCTGTTACATCCAAAGATGTTGCAACAGAAATCAAAAAACAGTTTGGTATTGATATCGACAAGAAAAAACTTGTTATGGACGATATCAAGCTTTTTGGCAGCTATGACTGCACAGTAAAACTTTATCCTGAAATTGCAGCTAAAATTACAGTAAAAGTTGAGGAATAATTTTAAAATGGACAAACAGTTGGATATTGCTTTAGGCTCTCTTGGCATCAACGAGCCGTACAGCATGGAAGCCGAGCAGGCCATTCTTGGTGCTGCTATCATCAGTCCCGAAACAGTATCACTTATCATCGAACAGGTAAGGGCAGAGTATTTCTATTCAAGACAAAATCAAAAGATTTTTCTGGAAATACATAAACTTTTCAATGCCAATATCCCGTCCGATTTTATCACTGTGCTCAACAGCGTTATTGAAGCCGGTGTCTTCAGTGATGAGGCAGAAGCAAAGGTGTATATCACACAGCTTGCCGAAACTGTGCCAAGTTTGTCCAATATATCTTCCTATGCAAAGATAATCCGCGACAAATATATGGTGCGTATGCTGCTCAATACGGCAACAGACGTTATCAAACAGACACAGGAAGCGGCAGATGCAGATGTGCTTATGGAATATGCCGAGCAGCGTATCTACGAGTTGCGTCAGGGCAAAGATACCTCTGCACTCAGCCACATAGGTCTTTCTGCGGCAGAAAGCTTTGACCGCCTGCGCAAGCTGTCGGGCAAGGACAGAGAAAAATATCTTGGTATTCCAACAGGTTTTTCCTATCTTGACAAAATGCTCACAGGTCTTGGCCGCAGTGACCTTATCATTCTTGCAGCGCGACCTGGTATGGGCAAAACTTCGTTTGTGCTAAACATCGCAACCAATGTTGCACAGCGTGCAAATCTGCCGGTGGCAATATTCTCCCTGGAAATGACCAAGGAACAGCTGACAAGCCGTATGATTTCTGCGGTGGCACACATCGACAGCCAGATTATGCGTTCGGGCAACATTCAGCTTGATGAATGGGACAATATTTCCCGTGCAGTCGGTGAAATTTCTGACCTGCCGATTTATCTGGATGACACATCCAATGTTACAGTTTCCGATATCAAAGCAAAAATCCGCAGACTCAATCAGGACCCTAACAGAGACCCTGTAGGGCTTGTGATTATCGACTATCTGCAGCTTATGAGCACAGGCAAACGTACCGAATCCCGTGTGCAGGAAATCAGCGAAATCACCCGTAACCTTAAAATTATGGCAAAGGAACTCAATGTTCCGCTCATTGTACTTTCACAGCTGTCCCGTAGTGCCGAAAAAGGCCAGGGACGCGATGCACGCCCTGCGCTCAGCGACCTGAGGGACTCGGGTTCTATCGAACAGGATGCCGACGTGGTACTGTTTTTGTACCGTGATGCTTATTACAGCCAGGGAGACCCTGATGTAGACCAGAGCAAAGCAGAATGTATCGTAGCCAAAAACCGTCACGGCGAGGTAGGCAAGGTTTATCTCGGCTGGGATGGTGCACATACAAGATTCTACAATATTGATTTTGTACACGAAGATGAATAATTCGGTTTTAAATACAATTAAACAATTTGATATGATAAGCAAAGGTGATACAGTTGCGGTATGTCTGTCCGGTGGGGCAGACAGTATGGCGCTGTTTCACCTTATGTGCGTTTTAAAACAACAGCTGGATATAGAAGTTTTTGCTATTCACATCAATCACGGACTGCGAAAGGAAAGTGATGATGAGGAATTGTTTATCACAGAATACTGCAAAAAGCTTGGTGTGGAATGTATAACAGCGCGTTTTGAAATGAACAATAAAGCTAAACCGCAGGGACTGTCGACAGAGACCTGGGCAAGGCAGCTGCGTTATGAATTTTTTGAAAAGACAGCTCTGCAGAAAAATGCAAAACTTGCCACTGCCCACACTCTGAGCGACAAGTGCGAAACGGTTATCTTCAATCTGTGCCGCGGTTCAAATTTGAAAGGCGTATGCGGTATCCCAGCGGTGAGAGGCAATATTATCCGTCCCCTTATCAACTGTACAAGGGAAGATGTGGAAAAATACTGTGCCCAAAACGGCATTCCGTTTGTTACTGACAGCAGCAATTTTTCCGAAGAATATTCCCGCAACAAAATACGTCTCAAGGTGGTTCCTGTACTTAAACAGCTTAATCCTAAAAGTGAACGTCAGATTGGTGAATTTACTGAGGAAATGGAGCAGATATACACATTTTTAACCCAATTAAGTGATACTCTGTACAGGAATTCAATATCACTCAACGGGTTTGTGCTGGATATTATACAAAAAGCAGATGATGTGGTTATAAAATTTTTTCTCAGAAATGTTCTGGAAAAATACAACTGCCTGTCAAAGGATAATATCACGGATATTCTTGATGGGATAAAGCAGGGCAGTTTTTCGCGTCAGCTTTCAAAAGATATCCTGTGCGAAATAAAAGACGGTTATCTGTCTTTTTACAAACCGCGCAATACAAAGCCTGTGATGCAGGCACAGTCGGTGCCGATAGCTGCAGGCGAAAAGGTACAGTTTTTAGGCAACAGCTATATTTTGCGGAAATTATCTGCAGAAGAGCTTGAAAATTTAAAAAAAATTGATAAAAACTATTTAAATAATTGTATCAGTTGTGATACAATAAAATGTAACCTGTTTTTACGCACGAGAAAAACAGGAGATACATTTACCTTTTCTGCACGAAAGGTCACCAAAACACTCAAAAAGATTTTTATTGAGGACAAAATTCCTCAAAAAATCCGTGACACAATCGCAGTGCTGTCTGACGAACAGGGCAATGTTGTGTGGGTGGACGGTTATGGCACAAACAGGCCATACAAAGCAGAAAAACATACCGAAAATATCTTAATAATAGAAAAAATATAAGGCGGGTAAAAATATGTTGAATGATATTGAAAAAGTTTTGATGTCTGAAGAAGAAATCAGAGAAATAACAAAACAGCTTGGTAAAAAAATTACCGAGGATTACAAAGACAAAGAGGTGCTTTTGGTTTCCATTCTCAAAGGTGCTGTAGTTTTTATGGCTGACATTATGAGAGAAATCGACCTCAAATGCACTGTTGACTTTATGGTTGTTTCTTCCTACGGCTCCGGTGTAAAAACATCAGGTAATGTGAAAATCATCAAAGATGTTGATATCCCGCTTTCCGGCAAGGATGTTATTATCATTGAAGATATTCTCGACTCCGGGCTTACACTTAACTATATAATCAATATGCTTAAGGAAAGAAATCCAAACAGCATTGAAATATGTACACTTCTGGACAAACCATCCGGCAGAAAGGCCGAAGTAACAGCAAAATACATTGGCAGAACAGTGCCTGATGCATTTGTTGTCGGCTACGGTCTTGACTATGACGAAAAATACAGAAATCTGCCGTTTGTCGGTATTCTTAAACCGGAAGTTTACACAAAATAAATCTTATTATAAAGGAGAAAACCCTTGGTTAAAAAAAGAGGAAACGGAGCTTTTCCGTTTATTGCTACGTTGCTTTTTATGATTGTAATGGCAGTTATGCTCAATCGCCCAAGCAACCTGACAGAAATGAAAATGAGCGAAGCTATTGACCTGTTCAAAACAAATCAGGTTGAAGAGTTTGTGCTCAATATCGGCAACGGCAATCTGGAACTTGACCTTAAAGGTCAGGAGGAAAACATCACCTACAGTGTGCCGAGTGTAAACTATTTTGTAGAAAAAATTGACCCTTATGTGGAAGAATACAACATTCCGCATGACTTTATTGCGCCTGCAAGCTATCCTGCATGGCTCAACGTGATACCATACATTCTTATGCTGGTATTTATCGGCATAATGTTCTTCAATATGTACAATCAGGCAAACGGCGGCGGCAAAGGTATGAGCGTTGGCCGTGCAAGAACAAAGGATGCAGGTGACCTTTCACAGCGCAAATACTTTAAAGATGTTGCCGGTGCAGACGAAGAAAAAGAAGAACTTATCGAAATTGTGGAATTCCTCAAAGACCCAAGCAAGTTCAATGCTCTGGGTGCGCGTATTCCAAAGGGCGTACTGCTTGTAGGCCCTCCGGGTACAGGTAAAACCCTGCTTGCAAAAGCAACAGCGGGCGAAGCAGGTGTGCCGTTCTTCTCAATTTCCGGTTCCGACTTTGTGGAAATGTATGTTGGTGTCGGTGCTTCCCGTGTAAGAGACCTGTTTGAAAAGGCTAAAAAAGCAGCACCATCCATTATCTTTATCGACGAAATTGACGCAGTTGGCCGTCAGCGTGGCGCAGGCCTTGGCGGCGGTCACGATGAAAGAGAACAGACACTCAACCAGCTCCTTGTTGAAATGGACGGTTTTGGTGCAAACGAAGGCGTTATCATTATGGCGGCAACCAACCGTGCTGACATTCTGGACCGTGCTCTGCTCAGACCGGGCCGTTTTGACCGACAGGTTTATGTTGGTGCACCTGATATCAAAGGCAGGGAAGAAATTCTCAAAGTTCACCTTGCAAACAAACCAATCGGTCCTGATGTTGA
>JAGBFE010000146.1 GCA_018109965.1 Oscillospiraceae bacterium
ACCTCTGCCTGTTACTGCGGCAGCATTCTGGTCCATAAGGACAGCAAGCACAGCACTGGAGGTGGTTGTGTTGCCGATACCTGCTTCACCTGTGGCAATAAGGTTATATCCTTCTGCCTTGCGTTCTTTTACAAGATTTATGCCTGTCATAACAGCATTTAAGGCATCATCATACGTCATGGCGGGCTCTTTAGCAATATTTTTTGTGCCTGCGGCAATGCGATGGTCAATCAAACCGTCAACCTTATCAATCATACCCATATCAACAGCAAAAACAACTGCACCGGCGGCTTTCGACATACAGCTCACACTTGTTTTACCTTTAGCCAGTGATTTTGCAATTGCAGTGGTTACATCATGGGTGCTTTGAGCAACACCTTCGGCAAGTACACCGTTGTCAGCACACAGAACAATAACGCATTTTTTATCTATATTTATTTCACTTGTGCCTTGGGCAGCTGCTATGGTTGCAAGCAGGGTTTCGAGTTTTCCAAGGCTGCCTACAGGCTTTGCAATATGGTCAAAACGATATATGCAGTGTTCATAAGCATCATTGTCAGCGGGTTTGATACAGTTTAACAAATCAAAAAGTTTCATTTGCGGCTCCTTATCCAAGGGGTAATATAATTATACAAATTAAGTTTAAAACTTTATTTTTTTATTGTCAACCGTATTGACATTATTGTTTAAATGTAATTTAATAACCATTAAGATGAAAAAAGAGGTAATCGCCGTGAAAAAATATATTACTGCATTTGCAATGACGCAGTCAATGTTTTGCTCAATACCATTTCCAATGCACAGCTGGGACGAAAATTCCCGTCCGTATATGCTGTTGTTTTTGCCTGTTGTAGGTCTGGAAATTGGTGCAATATGGATGTTATTGAATTATCTGCTGATAGAGTGGAATATTCCTCAGCTTATATATGCACTTGTTATGTGTGTTGTACCGTTTATTACAACAGGCTTTATTCACCTTGACGGGTTTATGGATGTTACCGATGCAATTTCTTCCTGCCGCAATCTGGAAAAACGCCGCGAAATTTTAAAAGATTCACACGTTGGCTCATTTGCAGTTGTATGGTGTGTAATTCTGTTCCTTGCAATGTTTGCGTTTTTTGCATCTGCTCCACAGTCGGCAAAAGGTATCACACTTTTGTTTGTTCCGTTTATCAGCCGCATCGGGTCAGCACTTGCAGTTACAAATTTGAAATCGATGTCAACAAGTCAGTACGCACAAAGCCACACAACACCAAAATGGCACAATGTATTGCTCGTGATTTATGCAGCAGCAGCCTGTGCTGTTACTTATATTTTTGCACAGCAGTATGTTGTATGTCTTGCTGTTCAGCTGGTGGTATATGCTGTTATGCTCCGTAAATGCTACAAATCTCTGGAGGGTATGAACGGGGATATTTCGGGATACTGCATAACAGTCAGCGAAGCTGCAGCTGTTGCAGTATGGGCGCTTTTGTAAGGTGATAAATATGAAACTTTATCTTATCCGTCATGGAAAAACACAGGCAAATGAACAGCATCTTTATTGCGGAAGCACAGATATCCCGTTGTCACAAAACGGAAAAAGAGAACTGGCAGATAAAAAGTATTCTATCGGTCCGGACTGTGTATTTATTACCAGCGGAATGCAGCGCACCAACGAAACATTAAAAATATTGTTTGGAGATGTAAGATTTACAGTTGATGAGCGTTTCAGAGAAATAGATTTTGGCATATTTGAAATGAAAAGCTATGAACAGCTTAAGGATAATGAACAGTATCAGAAATGGATAACGGGAGATAACGAAAGCAATGTTCCGCCAAAAGGGGAAAGCGGAAATATGGTGAAAGCAAGGGTAATACCTGCGGTAAAGGATATCATTTCAAATCAAAAGGATACTGTTATCATCACTCACGGCGGTGTAATATCGATAATTATGGAACATTTATTTGCAAATGAAAATAAAAACCGATACCAGTGGCAGCCAAAACAGGGAGAAGGATATCTGATTGAGAACGATAAATACACCGAAATCAAGTAAACATATAACAAAAATGGTCAGCATCTGTTTGCTGACCATTTTTTATGGTAATATTTGTACTTGTGTTTTCGTAAAATAAGACAGAACTATTTTGCGAAAGGGGACAGTAAATTTGTTTACCACAATATTGGGATATATAATGGCCAATATTCTGTTTCTGGCCTTGCATCTGGAAAGCCGTGTTTTGCCTGACCCGCTGACACCAAAACAGGAAAAAGAGGAGTTTGATAAATATTTCAATGGAGATATGGCGGCAAGGGATAAGCTTATCCGACACAATCTGCGCCTTGTGGCACATGTGGCAAAAAAATATTATCAGGGACCGATTGAACAGGATGACCTGATGTCCATTGGCACAATAGGTCTTGTAAAAGCGGTGCAGAGTTTCAGCATGGAGAAAAATATCCGTTTCAGTACGTACGCATCCAAATGTATACAAAATGAAATTCTGATGGCTCTGCGAAAAAACAACGGAAGTGACAACATTGTTTATCTTGAAGAAAGTATAGATAACGAAGATAAAAACGGAAAACTTACACTTAAAGACAGCCTGCAGGATGATTTTGAAATTGAAGAATTCTGTGAAAGCCAGGAGATAAAAAATGAACTTTTAAAGACTGTGGCAGAAAAGCTTGATGGCAGGGAAAGACAGATTATTATAATGCGCTATGGATTGTTCGGAAATCCTGCACAGACACAGCAGCAGGTGTGCGAAACTCTGGGTATCAGCCGCAGCTATGTCTCAAGACTTGAAAAAAAGGCGATAAATATACTCAAAGAACATTTTATATATGAAAAATAAAATAATAAAAAGCCAAAAACCTCTGCATAATATGTAGAGGTGATTTTTTTGACAGAAAAACGACTTGTTATACTTATGGCCGCATTTACTGCTTTTGCTTTCATAATTGAACTTAATATGGTGTATATAAATGTATCGGGCAGATATTGCGACAAGGCGCAGATACAGCAGACCAGACAATATGTTATAGACGATGACAGAGGGGTGATAACCGACTGCAATTTCAATAACATCACAAATATGACAACACAATACAAAACTCTTGTGACTGCGTACGACAAGGATTTGCAGCAGGTTTTCAATGTGCTTGATGAAAATGAAAAATCCGATTTTGAGGATAATATAAAATATCGGAAAAATTTTATTGCAACTATAACAAAGCCTGTTGCTGACCGAAAAATTTACACAGTAACCCAACGATACAGCAATTTTAATATTGCACAGCATCTTGTAGGATATACTGACAAAGAGGGTAATGGTATATCGGGGCTGGAAAGAGTTTTTGATGAAAAACTTAAAGGCGCGGCTTCCGTAAGATATCTGGATGCTGAAATCAACGGATATGGTGAAATTACATCATATACCGAAAATGAAAAAGCAGAAAATCAATACAATACATCTGCTGTGCTTGCACTGACTGTGGACAACACAATTCAGCGACTGTGCGAAGGTATTGCAAAAGAATATATTCCAAATGGCTCAATAGTTGTTATGGAATCAAAAACAGGCAAGATAAAAGCAATGGTTTCCACTCCGTTTTATTCTGCAAACAATATAGCTGAAGCGCTGAATATGGAAAATTCTCCGCTTGTAAACAAAGCACTGCAGGCCTACGAACCGGGCAGTGTTATCAAACCTTTGTGGGCAGCGGTTTTATTGGAAAACGGATACAGCAAAGATAAAATCTACAACTGTACAGGAACTGTTGAAATCAACGGGCACGAATATCACTGCAACAACAGCAAGGCTCACGGGCCTGTTGATATGGAACAGGCTCTGGTGGTGTCCTGCAACTGTTATTTTATCAATGCATATATAAAAAATAAGGCTTTCAGTTATAATCAGATAGGAAAAGCTCTTGATTTTGGTGACAATATATATCTTGCACAGAACTATTCAACAGTATCGGGATATTTTCCAAAACTTGAAGAATTGGAAAATCTCGGTCAGCTGGCAAGCGTAAGCTTTGGTCAGGGCAAATTGCTGCTTACGCCTGTTCATATAACGGCATATATGAATATCTTTGCAAACGGAGGAAAATATGTCAGCCCACAGATTGCCTTGGGTTTTTATGATGCAGACAGCCATGAAAGTCTTGAAAATCTGTATCAGTTCAGCCAAAAGCAGGTGATAAGTGCAAATGCGGCGCAAAATGTAAAATCAATGCTGCAGAAGGTGGTGGAAGATGGCGCAATGGGGCGTGCGGCGCCGCAATATTTTTCAGCAGGCGGAAAAACAGGCACAGCGCAGACAGGCAAGTACACTCAAAACGGAAATGAGATTTTAACAGCCTGGTTCTGTGGATTTTATCCTTATGATAATCCAGAATACACAATTTGCATCACAATGTACAACGGGGGAGAAAGCACATATACTGCAGCTCCTGTTTTTAAAAAAATATGTGACAGTCTGTACTATCTGCTGTAATAAATCTGCAAAATAATTTTTCACTTTTCTTATGCAGATATTTGTGATATACTTGTATCAGTTTTTAAATCGGAGGAATATAATGAAAATTACAACTCGCAAAAATGCAAAAGCAGATTACAGCACTCATGATATGAGCGTTGAAAACTATAATATTGCAGGAAATAACCTTGAAATAAAATTTACCCCTGGTCTTATCAAAATCACACCGCCTTGCGATATCGTTGACGGCCATATTGAGCTCGAAAGCGTTGACTGGGACTGTTCCTATGCATATGTAATCAATCTTGAAAGCAAGGACTGGGATTTTACAGGCAAAAAATATCGCCTTGATGATTTTATCGAAAAATTCAACGGCAGAAAATTCAATATCCTTGATGAATGTCACGGCACAAATATCATCAAGCTTTCCGGCTATCTTTCAGAAGGCGACAGAGTAAACGAATGTATAGTTGAAGTTGTTTATATGGGCAATCTTAAATACCACACATCAAAATAAAACACAGATAAAAATCCCTCTAAAATGTCCTTACACTTTAGAGGGATTTAACATATTTCAATCATATTCTATTTTCTTTTTCCATCCTTATTATACTTTGCAATATCGGTCAACTTTAAATTATTCGCTACCTATATTACTTTTTATTTTAAACATTTCTCTCTTTTATCAAATAGGAAGTATACCTGCTGTTTTTTGTTTTTAATTTATTTACTCAGATTACTTTCTTTACAATAATCTTTAATAATTGTAGGGAAGATATATTTTTATTAAAATATATGGTCCTTTTTTAATTATCCTTCTTATTAAAAACTTTACAGCCTTACTTTCTATAAAATTTCATACAATTAACTGTATTAACCTGATAAGTTGCCGTTTTATAGAAGTATATTTGTTGATGTTTTCAATCATCTATATTAAGTTTCTTTTAATATATTTTCTGCTTTAATACCAATTTCTCGTCTTGATATCTGATTTTTAACATCAACCTGCAAGTATATTAAAGATTTTTCTTTCTTTTTTTATTTTTGCTTTTGCTTAATTTTAACTTTTATTTTATTTTCTCTTTAAAGAACATTCATAGTTGGTTTTGTTTTTATACTATCCTATGCTTTCGGTGATTTCCAATCTACCGTCAAAGCCCATTTTGTTAACCTTAACTTCTGTATGTTCAATTGTTAAAGAGTGTTCTTCGGTTTTCATTGGTATCACCTCTTTCTTTTTCTTGTCTACAATATATCACGTAAAAACGCATAATGCAAGTAAATGTTTGACCCCAAAATTTGGCTATTTTAGGCATTGACTTGTTGATGCCATTATAGTAAAATGATATTTGTGAGAGAGTAAAAACGAATAGTAAAAAGGCGATAAAAGGGAATACCAATAACAGTATTTTACAGAGATAAGTCGGTTGGTGCAAGACTTAATTTACTCTATTGAATGCCACCCTTTTGCTTTTGGCGAAACAAGTCAAACGTGATGCAGCGTTAATGCAGTCAAAGTGATGCACACTTTTTGTGTGCGTAATTTGGGTGGTACCACGGTATAGTTATTATCGTCCCTTGGATTTTATCCAGGGGATTTTTTATTTGCCCTGAATTATCCGATTTTGCTTTTATATTTGTTTATTAAAAATATTTTATAAATCATTTATGAGGTGAAAAAAACAATGGAATGGACATCATTGAATGACCTTAGAGAGAAATATCTTTCTTTCTACGAAAAGAAAGGCCACAACAGACTTGGCTCTTTCCCACTTATCCCACAGGATGACAACAGCTTGCTGCTTATCAACTCAGGTATGGCTCCTCTGAAAAAATACTTCACAGGTGAAAAAACAATGCCTGGCAACCGTGCAACAACATGTCAGAAATGTATCAGAACACCTGACATTGAACGCGTTGGTATTACAGCACGTCACGGCACATTTTTCGAAATGCTCGGCAACTTCTCTTTTGGTGACTACTTCAAAGAAGAAGCAACAACATGGGCATGGGAATTTTTGACAGAAGAACTCCAGATTCCAAAAGAACTGCTTTATATCACAGTTTACGAAGATGACGATGAAGCATGGGATATCTGGGTAAACCGTCGCGGTATCGATCCAAGCCATATGAAACGTATGGGTAAAGAAGACAACTTCTGGGAAATCGGTTCCGGTCCTTGCGGCCCTTGCAGCGAACTTTACTTTGACCGTGGCGAAAAATACGGCTGCGGCAAACCTGACTGTGGCGTAGGCTGCGAATGTGACAGATTTATCGAAATCTGGAACCTTGTATTCACACAGTTTGTTTCTGACGGCAAAGGCAACTACGAAAGAATGGCAAAAGGCAATATCGACACAGGTATGGGCCTTGAAAGACTTGCATGTGTAATGCAGGGCGTTGACAATATGTTTGAAGTTGACTCCATTGCAAATGTTATCAAAGAAGTTGAAAAAATCAGCGGCGTAAAATACAAGGAAGATGCAAAAACAGATATCTCTGTTCGTGTTATCACAGACCATATCAGAAGTACAGTATTTATGATTTCTGACGGTGTTATGCCAAGTAACGAAGGCCGTGGCTATGTTCTCCGCCGTTTGCTCCGTCGTGCTGCACGTCACGGCAGAATGATTGGTATCAAAGGCCTGTTCCTCAACGAACTGTGCGATACAGTTATCAACGAAAGCAAAGCTGCTTATCCTGAACTTGAAGAAAACCGCGAATACATCAAAAAAGTTATTCTTACAGAAGAAGAAAGCTTCAACAAAACAATTGACCGCGGTATGAACATTCTTACAGGTCTTATCGACAACATCGAAAAAACAGCTGTTTCTGCAAAAGAAAAAATCCTTTCAGGTATCGAAGCATTCAAACTTAACGATACATTCGGTTTCCCATTTGACCTTACAAAAGAAATCCTTGCTGAACGCGGTATCGGCATTGATGAAGAAGGTTTCAGAAAACATCTTAAAGAACAGGCTGACCGTGCAAGAGCTGCAAGAGCTAAAAACAACACAATCAGCTGGGCAGATGACCTCTTCAAATCCCTGGAACTCAAACCAACAGAATTCCTTGGCTATACAGAAATGAAAGCTGACTGCAACATCATTGCTATTGCACACGAAGGTCAGTTCTGCGAAGGTGTTTCTGTTGATGAAGAAGCAAAAGAAGATGTTCTTGTTGTTCTTGACAAAACACCATTCTATGCTGAAGCAGGCGGTCAGGTTGCAGACACAGGCGTTATCGAAACTGAAACAGCTACTCTCAGAGTTCTCGACTGCCGCAAAACAGGCAAAGGCTTCTATGTACACACATGTACACTTGAAAAGGGCTTTGTAAAAGTTATGACAAAGGCAACAGCAACTCTTGACCAGGCAACAAGAAAAGCAGTTATGCGCAACCACACATCTGCTCATCTGCTTCAGGCTGCACTCAGAGAAGTTCTCGGCAACCACGTTCATCAGTCCGGTTCCTATGTTGACAGCGAAAGAATGCGTTTTGACTTTACACACTTCAGTGCTGTAACAAAAGAAGAACTCCAGAAAATCGAAGATCTTGTTAACTTTGCAATCCTTTCTGCACTTGATGTTACAACAACAGAAATGTCAATTGAAGATGCTAAAAAATCAGGTGCTATGGCATTGTTTGGTGAAAAATACGGCAGCACAGTTCGTGTTGTAAAAATGGGTGATTTCTCTACAGAACTCTGCGGCGGCACACACGTTTCCAACACATCACATCTTGGTCTGTTCAAAATTACTTCTGAATCCAGCGTTGCAGCAGGTATCAGAAGAATTGAAGCTGTTACAGGTGCAGGCGTGCTCAAACTTATCGAAGAAAAACAGAAGCTCATCGATGATTCTGCAAAGAGCCTCAAACTCGTAAACAGCAATGAACTCGCATCAAAAGTTGCAGCAATGGTTGTTGATGCAAAAGTAATGCAGGGCGAAATTGAACACCTCAAAGCTGAAATTGCAAAAGGCCAGATTTCTGACCTCTTTGCAAACCCAACAGTTGTTGAAGGCATCAACGTTTACACAGCACAGCTCAGCGGCACAGCAGGCGACGAACTCAAACAGCTTTGCCTTATGTCCAACGACAAAGACGAAAACGGCGTAATGGTTCTCTGCGGCGAAAACGAAGGCAAATACTCTCTTGCTGTTGGCTGCGGTAAAGCAGTTGTTGCAAAAGGTGTAAAGGCAGGCGCTTTGGTTAAAGCTGTTGCAATGCTCACAGGCGGTAACGGCGGCGGCAAACCGGATGTTGCTATGGCCGGTGTTAAAGATGCAGCAAAAGTTGGCGAAGCTTTGGCACAGGTTCCGCAGCTTGTTAAAGAAATGCTTTAAAATAACAGTTAATAAGCTATTATATTACTAAAAAAGCATTGGTATGTTTTGTGCATACCAATGCTTTTATGTTTACTGACAGTTTTGACAAGCCGGAAGATATGTAATATACTTATTTACATAAAATCTTTTGAAAGGGGATAAATTATGGATTGTTTATTCTGTAAAATAATCAATAAAGAAATTCCATCAAATGTAGTTTACGAAAATGATGATGTGCTTGCATTTTATGATATTGCACCACAGGCACCTGTGCATGTAGTTATCATTCCAAAACAGCACATTGCATCTCCTGCACATATCACAGCAGAAAACTGTGACATTGCAGGCAAAATGTTCCTTGCAGCAAGCGAAATTGCAAAGAAGCTTGAGCTTGAAAAAGGTTACCGAATTGTTTCCAACTGTGGCGAAGACGGCGGTCAGACAGTTCAGCACCTGCATTTTCATCTGCTTGCAAAACGCAGCCTTGCATGGCCTCCGGGCTGATGTGATGCCTTATGGCTGAAATCAGACGTCCGCTTGCGATAACAGGTTTTGCATTTTTCATAACAGGCAGCATTGAACTTTCAATGCCAGGGGAATATACCGTTATTCTTTTGGCATTGTTTGCTGTGTTTGCAATTATTCACAGATTTACAGTAAAAAAGTATACAAAGCATCTTATGCTGATGCTTGCAGCAGCAGTTGCTGCGGTTGTGTACATTTCCGTATACAGTCACTGTTTTGAGCAAAAGATACAATCTTTATCAACAGAACAATCTGAATACACAGGATATATAAATTCAATAACAAATAATGAAAATACAGGCTACACAGTAATGCTTTTGGATGAACAGGGTAGGGAAATGTATGGTGTTAGTATATACTATCGCAGTGATTTTGAACTTGGCGATGCAGTGAAAATCAATGGTAAATTTTCAGAGAATTACAACAACCAATACATTTTCTCAAACTATTCAAAAGGCATATTAGGCAAGATAACAGCAAAATCCATGGAACTTACAGATGTTGAAATCAACACTGTAAAGTATAAAACCTTAACACTGCGGAGAGAATTACTGAAACAGGCTGAACGATTATACACAGGTGATTATCTTGCTCTTGTAGCATCTATGGGCTATAGTGACAAGCATTTTGTGTCAGACAGTGTTGA
>JAGBFE010000147.1 GCA_018109965.1 Oscillospiraceae bacterium
AGCGAAGAATCTCCTTGTTTGATTAAACCGAGAGATTCTTCGTCACATTCGTTTCTCAGAATGACATATTTTTGTTCACTTAATAATATTGGGTAAATGTGTTATTGTCCTGTTGATTACTTACAGTTTGTTATTCACAAATTACAGCTGTTCAAATACAGTGCATTCCACACATTTTTCGCCGTCGAAGGACAGTTTTACAATAAACGGCATAACCTCTTTTATGCGCTGAAAATCGTCAAAACCCCATTTGCCGCCCGAGTAGTAGTGGATAATGGTGGACAGTGCTGTACCGTGACTGCCAATGGCAATGTTTTTGCCCTCGTATTTTTTTATTATTTCGTTTATAGCTGCAACATTGCGCTCCTGAACTTCGCCAAGGCATTCGCCGCCGGGGAGTTTGTATGTAAAATCATCCCACTGGTTTTTTGCATAGTCATCAAAGCAGTACAGCCATTCATCACATACGGTGCGCTCGCGCAGGCCGTAATATGTTTCGATTTCAAAGCCTATTTCTTCGGCAATAGGTGCAACGGTGTCAACACTGCGCTTGTATGGGCTGGACAGAACAACATTGATATCCTTGTCAGCAAGGAAGTCTTTTGCTTTGTATCGGTCAATGAGGCCCTGCTGTGTCAGTTCACGGCTCATATCATCGTGATTGTCATAGTTTGGTGTGGCGTGGCGCACAAAATATAAATTTGTCATAGTAAATAATCAGTATGAAAACGTATGGGACGATGCCCACATCGTCCCGTTTTGTGTTTGTATAAATTGCGGGCGGATGTGGGCATCCGCCACCGCAAAATGTTGTGAAATATTATATGCTTTAATCCAGTTTGAGTACAGCTGTAAATGCTTCGCTCGGTACTTCAACTGTGCCCAACTGACGCATTTTCTTTTTGCCCTCTTTCTGTTTTTCAAGCAGTTTCTTTTTACGGGTGATGTCGCCGCCGTAACATTTTGCAAGCACGTCCTTGCGCATTGCACGCACAGTTTCGCGGGCGATAACCTTGCCGCCAACTGCTGCCTGAATAGGTACTTCAAACAGCTGTCTTGGAATGTTGTCCTTCAGTTTTTCGGCAATTTTTCTGCCGCGTTCATATGCTTTGTCAGCATGAACGATAAGGCTTAATGCGTCAACAATTTCGCCGTTGAGCATAATGTCAAGACGCACCAGTTTGCTTGGCATAAAGCTTTTGAATTCGTACTCATAGCTTGCATAGCCTTTGCTGCGGCTTTTGATGCTGTCAAAAAAGTCGTAAACAATTTCGCCCAGCGGCAGCTCGTAGTGCAGGTCAACGCGGTTTGCGTCCATATATTTCATATCGATAAATGTGCCGCGGCGTTCCTGACAGAGTTCCATAAGGCTGCCTACAAAGTCCTTTGGTGTGTAAATATGTGCGTTTACAACAGGTTCTTCACTTGTTGCAATCTTTACAGGGTCAGGGTAGTTTGTAGGGTTGTCAATCAGCATTTCGGTGCCGTCGGTGAGACCAAGTTTGTACTCAACGCTTGGTGCGGTTGTTACAAGGTCAAGGTCAAATTCGCGTTCAAGACGTTCAATGATGATTTCAAGGTGCAAAAGTCCAAGGAAACCGCAGCGGAAACCAAAGCCAAGGGCAACGGAGGTTTCGGGCTCAAACACAAGGGAAGCATCGTTGAGCTGCAGTTTGTCAAGAGCATCTCTCAGATCGCCGTATTTTGCGCCGTCAGCAGGGTAGATACCGCAGTAAACCATCGGAGTAACCTTTTTGTAGCCCGGCAGTGCTTCGCTTGCAGGCTGACTAACTTTTGTCACTGTATCACCAACACGGGTGTCGCGCACCGATTTGATGGAAGCTGTGATGTAGCCAACTTCGCCAGCGCGCAGACTGTCGGTAGGCACAAGGTTTGTTGCACCCATTTTGCCAACTTCAACAACATCAAATTCCGCACCTGTCTGCATCATTCTGATGCGTTCACCTG
>JAGBFE010000012.1 GCA_018109965.1 Oscillospiraceae bacterium
ATGTGTGGGACAAAAATTTTTTTGCTCCCGAAAACAGCGCCGACCTGTCCTTTGACACATTGTATTCGGAACTTGGAGAAATAAAACTGCTGATAACTGATATAAAAAACATTCTGTCGGATATTTTTGAGACAAAAACAAAAGACTTGGACCAGTAAAGTCCAAGTCTTTTTATTGTTATATTATTTTTACCACTGTGCCATACAGTCTTCGTACATACGGATGTATTCTTTTGCACTTACATTCCAGCTGCAGTCAGATTCCATTGCAGCTTTTACGAGATTTGACCAGTTTTCTTTATCGTGATAAGCATCAAGTGCTCTATGGCAGCATTCGTACAATTTATAAGAATCATAGTCGGCAAATGTAAAGCCGTTGCCATTGCCATAGCCGCAGTCGTGAACACTGTCACGCAGGCCGCCTGTTTCACGCACAACAGGCACTGTGCCGTAACGCAGGGCAATCATCTGGCTTAAGCCGCAAGGTTCGGATTTACTTGGCATAATGAAGATATCACTGCCTGCATAGATTTTGCGTGCAAGTGCAGGGATAAATGCAAGACGCACGCCAACCTGACCAGGATATTTGTAAGCCATATATCCAAAGAAATCTTCGTACTGTGCTTCGCCTGTGCCGAGAACAACCAGCTGATAGCCGTCTTCCACAAGTTTTTCAGCCACATTTTTAACAAGGTCAAAGCCTTTGTGTTCAACCAGACGGCTTACTACAGCAGCAATTGGTTTGTCGTTTTCTTCAAGGCCAAAAATTTCTCTCAGCTCAGCTTTGCAGGCGGCCTTGCCTTTTTCAAAGTCATCTGCTGTAAAGTTTGCAACAATGCCCTTGTCTTCGGCAGGGTTGTAGGAAACATAGTCGATACCGTTGAGGATACCCCACAGCTTATGCTGACGTTCGCGAAGAAGAGGGTCAAGGCCATGGCTGTACCAAGGGTCAAGAATTTCCTGTGCATAGCTTGGTGAAACTGTTGTAACCTTGTCGGAATTTTCGATACCTGCTTTCATAAAGTTGCAGGCACCTTCGTATTCCAGCTGATGTGCATATTCGTTTGGAATGCCAAGCACACCGCCAACCATATCCATACCATACTGTCCCTGATACTGGATGTTATGGATAGTAAGTACAGTTTTTGTATTGTAGAATTTTGGCATATGGCGGTAGTAAACATTGATGTACAGTGTTACAAGTGCTGTCTGCCAGTCGTTTGTATGGATGATGTCAGGTGTAAAGTCAATGTTAACCAGCATTTCCAGAATTGCCTTGGAGAAATATGCAAATCTTTCGCCGTCATCATAATGACCGTAAAGTCCCTGACGTTTAAAGTAGTATTCGTTGTCGATAAAGTAATAAACAACGCCGTCCTTTGTGAGTGTAAACACACCGCAGTACTGGTTGCGCCAGCCAAGGCTTACTTCAAAGCTTTTTACAAATTCCAGCTGTTCGCCGTATTTATCTTTAATCTGGCCATACAACGGCATTACAACACGCACATCAACGCCTTCGTCATACAATGCTTTTGGCAAACTGCCTGCAACATCGCCAAGACCGCCGCTTGCTGCAAAAGGTACAGCTTCACTTGAGCAATATAAAACTTTCATTTATATAAAATCTCCTTAATTATACTTTTGCACGCTTTTCAACATATACAGGATGTGTGGTTGCGCCAACAAGTTTCTGTTCTTTTGTAACTACAACAGATTTGTCACAGATAACATTTTCAAGCACTGCGCCTTCTTCCACAACAACGTCCTGCATAAGCACACAGTTTTTAACTGTTGCGCCTTTGCCAACCTTTACACCACGGAACAGTACAGAACCTTCTACACTGCCTTCGATAAAGCATCCGTCTGCAGCAATTGTGTTTTTAACTGTTGAGCCGATTGTGTATCTTACAGGTGCATCGTCACGCACTTTTGTGTGGATTGGGTATACTTTGAACAGCTGTGCCAGAGTTTCTCTGTCACGCAAAGCAAGGTTTGCATCGTAGAAGCTCTTGAGATTTGTAATTCTCTTTGCATAGCCTGTATATTCATAGCCTTTAACATTAAGTGTGCCAACAGCAGCCTGGAGCACATCTCTTTCAAAATCTTTAAGGCCTTTTGCATCACATTCGTGGATTGCATTTACAAGTATATCCTTGTTGATTACATAAACCCACATACCGCAGTGACGAACTTTGTCGGAAACATCGTTAACCAGAATTTCGCAAACTTTGCCGTTGCGTACATCAAGTGTAACGTTGTCTGTTTTTGCTGTTTCGTCAATTGTGTCATCGTTGTAAACGATTGTGATATCAGCATTGGATTCAATATGTTTTTCAATCAGATCTTCATAGTCAACTGCACAAACAATACCGCAGTCGCTGAGAACAACATATTCACATGCAGAAGATTCTATGTAGCTGACGATGGAAGACAAAGCGCCAAGTTTGCCTTTGCCGCTCTTTGTGCCTGCTTCGCCATAAGGTGGGAAAATTTTGAGACCGCCGCGTTTGCGTGCCAGATCCCATTCTTTACCGCTGCCTACGTGGTCCATAAGGGAAACATAGCTTGTTCTTGGAACAACACAGATGTTTGCAACGCCTGCTGCAACGAGACCGGAAAGTGTAAAGTCAATCATTCTGTATCTGCCGCCGAAAGGCAATGATGCCATTGTGCGGATACTTGTCAGTTCCGGGATTGCTTCGTCGTGTGAGTTAGGAAAAATAATCCCTAAAACTTTATCTTTTGGTGCCATATTATTTTTCCTCCTTGATATCATTGTAAACCATAGCTTTTGCAGCTACTTTTGCATTTTTGCATACTGAAAGGTTGTTGCCGATAACAGCAATGCCCCAGTTTGCACTGTCTTCAACAGCTTCCGGACGTTCACCGATGTGTGCGCCTTCTTCAATTGTACAGCCTTCGCCAATGATTGCATATTCAACCACAGCACCTTTTTTAACAACTGTGCCAGGCATAATGATAGAGTCTGTTACTGTTGCACCTTCTTCAACCACAACGTTCTGGAACAGAACAGAAAAGTCAATTGTGCCTTCAACTTCACAGCCTTCGCTGATCATTGAGTTTTCCACAACTGCCTTGTCGCTTACATACTGCGGAGGGCTGTTGAGAGTTCTGGAGTAAATTTTCCATTCCTTGTCCCAAACATCAAACGGCACATTAGGGTCAAGCAAATCCATGTTGGATTCCCACAGGGAGTCGATTGTACCAACGTCTTTCCAGTAGCCTTCAAAGTTGTATGCATACAGCTTCTGCTGGTCTGCAAGCATTGATGTGATAATATTTTTACCAAAGTCGTTTTCACTTTCAGGGTTTGCTTCGTCTTCGATAAGGTATTTTTTGAGTTTTTCCCATGTGAATATGTAGATACCCATTGATGCAAGTGTGGAATCAGGATTCTTTGGTTTTTCGGTGAATTTTACAATTCTGCCTGTTTCGTCACAGGTCATAATACCAAAACGGCTTGCTTCTTCCTTTGGAACATCCAGAACCGCAATTGTGATGTCAGCACCTTTTTCTTTATGTGCTGCCAGCATTTTTGCATAGTCCATTTTGTAGATGTGGTCACCGGAAAGAATAAGCACATATTCAGGGTCATATCTTTCGATAAAATTGATATTCTGATAGATAGCATTTGCTGTGCCTTTGTACCAGTCAGAACCTGTTGCCTTCTGATAAGGTGGCAGAACATGTACACCGCCGTACATTCTGTCCAGATCCCAAGGCTGTCCGTTGCCGAGGTATTCGTTAAGTTCCAATGGCTGATACTGTGTAAGAACACCTACCGTGTCGATACCGCTGTTGATACAGTTGGAAAGCGGAAAATCGATGATACGGTATTTGCCGCCAAAATAAACTGCTGGTTTTGCCATTGATTGTGTAAGAGCATACAGTCGGGAACCCTGACCGCCTGCCAGAAGCATTGCTACACACTCTTTCATATATAGTTCACTCTCCTTATTTATTTCAAGTCACTACTTAAGTCACTTTCATACTGTATTTATTCCGCCGCTTTTTGCTGCGGTTTTGGCCTTTTTGCTGCAGACTCCGCTTTTGGTTTGCTTCTGCAGTTTGCTTTCTGTCCTTGGTTTATATCAGCAGGTACAGAAAGGCAGATTGTGCTCATTGCAGGAATATCCTTTGCCTCTCCTCTCTTTTGAATATAATTACACATCTTAATAATATCTTACCACTTATATGTTTTTTTTCAAGATATTTTTAGACAAACATATTAAAAATTAAAGTAATTTTAATATGGATTTTGTACAATTTTTACACAAAATGTAAATTTTCAGCCAAAAATCACACTGTTTAACATTTATTTTTATAACAGCAGATATATTATAAAACATTTGTCATTCACAGTCTTCTGCAATGGCGTTCTTTTATCTTCCCTTGCTGCATAAGAATTTAATAAAGCTTATCCGGGAGCATATTATGAACGAATTATATATAAAATACATAGGCAACTCTGACCTTTCACGCTGTGAAGCACTGGGACTGTACATTATCGACAACAACGCCACTGTACGCAGTGCCGCAAAAGTTTTTGGCATATCAAAGTCAACTGTCCACAAGGACATCACCACCGTTTTGCGGCGCAAAAACAAAACACTTTACAATCAGGTTGCACAGGTTTTGCTTACAAACAAACAGGAGCGGCACATACGCGGCGGGATTGCAACAAGGGACAAATACAAAGCTTTGAAAAACACTAAAAAAACACCTTAGAAATGCACAAGTCCGTAAAAAACGGACATAGAAAATAAGAACCCTCCTGATGTAGAATATAAACTAC